>BQJX01000164.1 GCA_021604925.1 Gemmatimonadota bacterium | reverse complement strand
GGACGTCTGCAGCGCGTTCCCCATGAACGTGGCGTGGATGTCCTCGGGCGTCACGCCGGACCGGCGGATCGCTTCCGTGGCCGCCACCGCGCCCAGGTCGAGCGCAGACAGCCCCCGAAGGGCCCCGCCCGGCTTCCCGGCGCCGGTCTTGCCGCCCTCGTACTCCGCCATCGGGGTCCGCGCCCCGTCCAGAATCACCACGTTCTTCATTCGCCCGCGTTCCTTTCCTGTTTCCTGTTCACGTTTGCCACGACCAGGCACTTGGCCCGCGCCGACGCCACCAGCTCGCCGTCCCGGCGCGCCTCGGATTCCATCCGGACCAGCCGTCCCCGTCGCTCGGGAGACCAGGCGTGGACCTGCAGCCGCTCACCCAGGCTCACCGGCTTGCGGAAGCGGACCTCCAGCGAAGCGGTGGTGGCGTCCATCCCGTTCCAGTAGAGATACGCCAGCATGGCCTCGTCGAGAAGGGTGGCCATGAGACCCCCGTGAAAGACGCCTTCCCAGCCCCCGTGGATCGGGCGTGGCTCGAAGTACGTCTCCAACCGTCCGTCCGGCAGCAGCTGGAAGTCCAGCTGGAGCCCCGCCTCGTTGTCCTTGCCGCAACCGAAGCAAAGCGGACTGTTCCGAAGCGGGCTGGGCGCGGCCACCGAACTCCCCTTCCCGTGGGCAGGCTTCAGGCGGCGCAACCGAGCGCTGCCCAACAAGTTACGCTAGGCGAGGTCCCGCGTTCTGTCAAGGAATCGCGCCCCCACCCCGGGGCGCGGGAGTCGCCACCCCGACCCCATTGCGGACGCCGAGGTCGTGTATGACGCGCTCGCGCCCCTCTGGCGAGGCTGATAGGATCTCCCGCGCACGTTGTGGGCCGTCTCTGTGGCCAATGGATGCAGGATTCGACCAAGGAGATTCTGAATGAAGACACATCTCATGGCCGCGATCGGGTTCGCGGTGGTTCTCGGAGTCGCCGGTGCGGCTTCCGCTCAGCACGAGGGGCACAACCACGCGGACCACGCCGGCAAGCCCCACCCGAAGGCGGCCGACAAGGCCAAGGACGCAGCTCCGGCCTTCTCGGAAGAGGACATGGCCAAGTGGATGAAGACCATGTCCCCCGGCAAGGCGCACAAGGCTCTGGAGTTCTTCGCGGGTGACTGGACGTTCGTGAACAAGTCGTTCATGTCCGGCACGGAGACCGACGAGGAAGGCACCACGCACGCCGCCATGATGATGGGGGGACGCTACCTCCACAGTTCGCACAAGTCCCAGAGCATGGGCATGCCGTTCGAGGGCGCGGGCATCACCGGCTACGACAACATGGCCGGCGAGTACTTCAACCTGTGGCTCGACAACTTCGGCACGGGCGTGATCGTCTCGCGCGGATCCGCCGACGAGAAGGGAAACATCACCACCAAGGGCACCATGCCCGACCCGATGTCCGGAGACATGATCGGTTTCCGGATGGTCACCATGGTGACCGGTCCCAACTCGTACACGTTCGAGATGTACATGGACTCCCCCGAGGGTGAGCAGCGCGTGATGGAGATCAAGTACGCCCGGGTCACCGGCTGAGCCAACCCGGAGTCGCGCTCCGCCACGACTGAAACGCGGGCCGGTTGGGGACACCTGACCGGCCCGCGGCATGAACGCCGCGCCGACGTCGGCCTCCCCGAACCCGAGAAGGAACAGCATGCGAATCGTCCGTTGGACCGAACCGGGCGCCCACGATCCCCGCTTCGGGCTCTGGATCGACGACATGATCGCCGATGCGGGAACCCCCGAGGAGGCCGGCCTGCCCCCCGGAAGTGGGCTGGAAGGGCTCTTCGCCGGAGGCACGAACGCGCTCCTGGAGCTGGAGTCCCGCGCCGTGACGCGGACCCGGCGACCGCGCGCGGAGGTCCGCCTCCTGGCCCCGCTGGTCCGCCCGTCCAAGATCCTCGCCGTCGGCCTGAACTACCGGGCCCACGCCGAAGAACAGGGCAAGGAAGCCCCGGCCAAACCGCGCCTCTTCCTCAAGCCGTCCACGGCCATTATCGGCCCCGAGGACGAGATCGTGATCCCGTCCTTCTGCCGGCACGCCGACCCCGAGGTGGAACTCGCCATCGTGATCGGCAAGCGCGCCAAGAACGTGCAGCGGGCACGCGCCGGGTCCCACATCGCCGGCTACACGATCGTGAACGATTTCACGGATCGGAAGGCACAAAAGGACGATGTGCAGTACTCGCGCGCCAAGGGATTCGATACCTTTTGTCCGATGGGCCCGGCCATCGTTACCAAGGATGAAGTTCCGAACCCGGGCGGCCTCCCGATCCGGCTTTCCGTGGACGGCGAGGTGCGGCAGGAAGCCAACACGTCGGATCTGATTCACGACGTGAAGGACCTGGTGGCCTATGCGTCGCAAGGCATGACGCTGGAGCCCGGAGACGTGATCTCCACGGGAACACCACCCGGGGTGGGCGTTTTCCGCGATCCCCAGGTCTTCATCACGGCGGGGCAGACGATCCGCTGTGAGATCGAGGGCATCGGTATCCTCGAGAACCGCGTAGTTGGAGAAACGACATGAACGATCGACTTCAGACTCTCCTGGACCTGCGTGAGGAGGCGTACCGCGCCGGTGGCGAGGAGCGGATTGCCAAGCTGCACGATGCCGGCAAGCTGATCGCGCGGGAGCGGATCGAGTTGCTCCTGGACCGCGGTTCGTTCGAGGAGTTGGGCTTCTTCGTCACGCACCGCAGCACGGACTTCGGCATGGGCGATCGGCGGATCATCGGCGACGGCGTGGTCTCCGGCTTCGGACGGATCGACGGCCGCACCGTCTTCGTCTTCGCCCAGGACTTCTCCGTGTTCGGCGGCACCATGTCGGAGGCGAACGCCAAGAAGATCTGCCAGGTCATGGATCTGGCCATGGAGCAGGGCGCGCCCATCATCGGGCTGAACGACTCGGGAGGCGCCCGGATCCAGGAAGGAGTCCTGTCGCTGGGCGGCTACGCGGACGTGTTCCTGCGCAACACGCTCGCCTCCGGCGTGGTCCCGCAGATCTCCGCCATTCTCGGCCCGTGTGCGGGCGGTGCGGTGTACTCCCCCGCCATCACCGACTTCGTGATCATGACCGAGGGCACGAGCCACATGTTCATCACGGGGCCGGACGTGATCAAGGCCGTCACGAACGAGGAAGTCACGTTCGAGGATCTGGGCGGCGCCCGGACGCACACGACCAAGAGCGGCGTGGCCCACCTGCGGGCGCCCACCGAGAAGGACACGCTGGCCATGCTCCGGCGCCTCCTGTCGTTCCTGCCCAGCAACAACACGGAAGACGCGCCGCGGCGCGAAACGTCGGATCCGCCCGATCGCGTGGAAGAGGAACTGAACGACGTGGTTCCGCTGGACGCCCACAAGCCGTACGACATCAAGAATGCGATCCTCCCCATCCTGGATGACAGCGACTTCATGGAGATCCAGCCGGAGTACGCGCGCAACCTGATCATCGGCTACGGCCGATTGAACGGTCGCGTGGTGGGCGTGGTCGCGAACCAGCCCAACTACCTGGCCGGCGTCCTGGACATCGATGCGTCGATCAAGGGCGCGCGATTCATCCGCTTCTGCGATGCGTTCAACATCCCCATCGTGACGTTCGAGGATGTCCCCGGGTTCCTGCCGGGCACGGCCCAGGAGTGGGGCGGCATCATCAAGCACGGCGCCAAGCTGCTGTTCGCGTACGCGGAGGCCACCGTGCCCAAGCTCACCGTGATCACGCGCAAGGCCTACGGCGGCGCGTACGACGTCATGGCGTCCAAGCACCTGCGCGCGGACTACAACATCGCGTGGCCGTCCGCGGAACTCGCGGTCATGGGCGCCCAGGGCGCGGTGCGGATCATCCATCGCCGGGAGATCGGACAGGCCGAGGATCCCGTCGCGAAGGAAAAGCAGCTCGTGGACGAGTACAACGAGAAGTTCGCGAACCCGTACATTGCCGCGAGCTACGGTTACATCGACAACGTGGTGGAGCCGGCCAAGACGAGGCGACATCTCATCACCGCACTCGAGTCTCTTCGCAACAAGCAGCAGACGCTGCCCGCCAAGAAGCACAGCAACATTCCACTGTGAGGCGAAGCATGTTCGACAAGGTACTTGTTGCGAACCGGGGTGAGATCGCGGTCCGCGTGATTCGCGGGCTGCGGGAGATGGGCATCCAGTCCGCCGCCGTCTACTCCGAAGCGGATCGCAAGGCTCTGCACGTGCTGCTGGCCGACGAAGCCGTGCTGATCGGCCCCTCCCCCGCCTCGGAGTCGTACCTCGTGGCGGAGAAGATCCTGGATGCGGCCCGATCGGTCGGGGCACAGGCCATTCATCCCGGCTACGGATTCCTGTCCGAGAACGCGGACTTCTCGGCCGCGTGCGAGGCGGCCGGCATCGCGTTCATCGGACCCGGCCCGGACGCGATCCGCGCCATGGGCGACAAGGCGCAGGCCAAGGAGGCCGTCTCCCGGGCCGGAGTCCCCGTCGTGCCGGGAAGCCTGAAACCGGTCACGGACGAGGAGGCCCCCGCGCTGGCCGAGGAGATCGGCTACCCGGTGCTGCTGAAGGCGGCCAAGGGCGGCGGCGGCAAGGGGATGCGGGTCGTGAACGGCCCGGACGAGATGGAGAAGGCGCTCCGGCTGGTCCGGGGCGAGGCGGCATCCTCCTTCGGCTCCGACGACCTTCTCGTGGAGAAGTTCGTGAAGAACCCGCGCCACGTGGAGGCGCAGATTCTCGCGGACAAGCACGGGCGCACCGTATTCGTCGGCGAACGCGAGTGCTCCGTGCAGCGGCGCCACCAGAAGGTGATCGAGGAGGCGCCCAGCCCGTCGCTGGGTGAGGAACGTCGCACCGCGTTCGGAGAGGTGGCGGTCAAGGCCGCCCAGTCCGTGGGGTACACGAATGCCGGAACGGTGGAGTTCCTGCTGGCCGAGGACGGTTCGTACTACTTCCTCGAGATGAACACGCGTCTCCAGGTGGAGCATCCGGTCACCGAAGAGACCACCGGCGTGGATCTCGTGAAGGAGCAGATCAAGATCGCGGCCGGCGAGAAGCTCACCCTTCCCGATCGCATCCCGGCCCGCGGACACGCCATCGAGTGCCGGATCTACGCGGAGGATGCGTCCAAGGGGTTCATGCCGTCGGTCGGCACGATCCATTTCCAGCGGACGCCGGCCGGACCGGGAGTTCGCACCGACTCCGGCGTGTACACCGGCTACGAAGTGCCCATCTACTACGATCCGATGCTGGCCAAGCTGATCACCTGGGGCAAGACGCGCGAAGAAGCCGTTCGGCGAGCCAGCTGCGCCCTGATCGAGTACCGGATCGAGGGGCCCACCACGAACATCCCGTTCCTGAGGTGGATTCTCAACCACCCGGACTTCATGGCGAACAACGTCGACACGGGCTGGCTGGAACGCGTCGGCGACCAGTACGAGAACATCGGCTACGGGTTCGGACAACGCTACAACCTGGCCGCGCTGGCGGCGGCGCTGTTCATGCACCGCTCCACATCGCAGGCCGGGGCCTCGGGCGCCACCTCGGACGAGTCGGGACTGGCCCCCTGGGTTCGCGTGGGCCGGACCCGCCGCCTCGGAGGCCACGGATGACCATGTCGAAACCAACCGATCGGTACTACGTCCAGTTCCGCGGTGAAGAACGGATCGTGGACCTGACCGAACAGGAGGACGGCACGCTGCGCGTGGAATTGGACGGCGAGCCCGTGTCCGCGGACCTGACCCGCCTGCAGTCCTCGCTCCACTCCCTGCTCGTCGACGGCCACAGTCGCGAGATGGTCGTGGAACGTGACGGTGACCGCGTGATCGTCCTGCTGGACGGAGAGCGGATCGAAACCACCGTCTACGACGAAGTCACGCGTGCCCTGGCGAAGATCGGCGGCGCGGGGTCGACGGGCGCCCCCGAGGTCTGCGCTCCCATGCCCGGCGTGGTGGTGGACATCCTCGTGAAGCCGGGGGATCCGGTCGCCACCGGTCAGGCGGTGATCGTGGTGGAAGCCATGAAGATGCAGAACGAGCTCGCGGCGGAGTCGGACGGAGTCGTGGCCAGCATCGAGGTCGCGGTCGGCGACACGGTCGGCGGTGGCGACGTGCTGATCAAGCTGGGGGCCATCGAATCGTGAGCGGGCCCGGCAACCGCGAGGCGCGCTTCCACGGCATCGACCATCTCGGGGTCGCCGTTCCGGATCTCGCCGAAGCCCGTCGCGTGTTCGAGGATCTGCTGGGCCTCCCCGTCGTCGAAGAGGACGAAGTGGCGGATCAGCAGGTTCGCGTGGTCAAACTGGACGTGGGCGGCAGCCACCTGGAACTGCTGGAGTCCACCGACCCCGACGGGCCGATCGGACGCTACGTGGCCAAGCGCGGCGCCGGCATTCACCACGTCACGCTGCGGGTGAAGGACATCGCCCGCACCCTGCAGGAACTCGACGCCGCCGGAGTCCGTCTGATCGATCGCGAGGCGCGGATCGGTGCGGGAGGCGTGAAGATCGCCTTCCTGCATCCCAAATCGACCGCCGGGATTCTCATCG
>BQJX01000163.1 GCA_021604925.1 Gemmatimonadota bacterium | reverse complement strand
CCCTTCCCGGGTTCGCCATCCTCGCCGCCTGGTCCGCCGCCTGGCTGGCCGAGCGCACGCCGCGCCCGTGGGGACCGGCGCTTGCCGCGATCATGGTCCTGGCGCTTCCGCTGACCCACGCGGTGCGCACCGTGGACAGCTACCGGGCCCCGTCCAGCGTGGCCCAGGCCACCGAGTGGATCCGCCACCACATTCCGAACGGCAGCGCGCTCATTGTGGAGCACGACCGCATCTCCCTGCCGACCCTGGCCGGAGTGGCCGAGATGACCGCCCTGGTCGAAGCCGGAACCGTGCCCGAGAAGCGCCTGGCCCGCTACGCCGATGGCGGCCGCACCTTCCAGACCGTGCCGCTGCCGCCGCGCACGCCCAACCCTCTGGAGAGCGCGCTCTTCTACGATCCCAACCTGGCCGGCCTGTTTCCCTACCTGGTCCTGGGCGAGCTGCCCGAGGTGGAGATCGTGACCGAGCGCGTTCCCATCGAAACGCTCACGGCGCGGCGTCTCTTTCAGAACTACTTCCGCGAGACCTGGGAAGAAGCCGCCACGTTCACCTCCCGCCGCGAGGACGAGCCGGACATCACCGTGCTTCGCCGCCCGGACGGGTGGGAAGTGGACCTGGACGCGCTGAGCAAGCTCGGGTTCGTGCTCATGCGCGATCCGCTGCTCACGCTCCGCGACGAGAGCAGCGCCTTCACGGACTGGGCCCTGAACGCGGGACAGGCCTTGCTGGCCGGCGGCGAACTCCCCGGAGCGCGCCGCCTGCTCGGCATGGCGACCGATCGCGATTCCACCCGCGTGGAGGCCCACTTCCAGTTCGCGCGCGTCCTGTCGCTGCTGGGAGAGGCGGACCGCGCCAAGGAGGAGCTCCTGCTGGGGATGAACCTGGATCCGTACCACGGCGGCATCCATCTGCAGCTGGGGGCGCTGCTGGAGGCCGAAGGCGACACGGCCGGTGCCCTGACCGAGTACGCGGCGGCGGTCCTTCAGCTGCCCGACCCCACCTTTGCCCTGGCCCGGCTCGGAAGCCTGCAATACCGGACCGGGGACTCCGCCGGCGCCCTCTCCCAGCTCGGAATTCTGGAGCGCGACTACCCCAATAGCCAGGCCACGCGCGCTCTTCGGGAGGCGCTCGGGGCCTCCCCTTGACCGGCGCTCGGGGGCCGTCTAACGTGCGTGACGCACTGCTGCGCGCCTCGCGCTGACCCACTCCACCCATCCGTCGGAGGCCTTCCAATGGCTCATGCACTTCCGCCACTGCCCTATGACTACAAGGCCCTCGAGCCGCACATCGACGAGCAGACCATGCGTCTGCACCACGACATCCATCACAAGGGATACGTGGACGGTCTGAACGCCGCGGAGGCCAAGCTGGCCGCCATGCGCGACTCCAGCGACTTTGCCGCCGTCCAGGCCGTGCAGCGCGCGCTGGCGTTCCACGGCTCCGGCCACTTCAACCACGTGATCTTCTGGGAGAACATGGGACCGAACGGTGGCGGCACGCCGGCCGGGGACCTGGGCTCGCAGATCCAGAAGGACTTCGGTTCGTTCGACAAGTTCCGCGCGCACTTCAGTGCGGCCGCGGCCACGGTGGAGGGCAACGGCTGGGGCATGCTCGGCTGGAACCCCATGGCCGGTCACCTCATGGTGCTCGCGTCCATGAACCACCAGAACCAGGGCGTGCACGGGACCATTCCCATCCTCATGCTCGACGTGTGGGAGCACGCCTACTACCTCAAGTACCAGAACAAGCGTCCCGCCTACGTGGAAGCGTGGTGGAACGTGGTGAACTGGGAGAACGTGGCCGAGCGTTTCGACGCCGCCACGTCGCTGCGCGCCCAGTCCACCTGATCCGAACGGGCCGCCGCGGTCATCGCGGCGGCCCGCCCTTCCCTTCCCGCCCCGCTCGGAGCCCTCCTTGCACAGTGTCGACCACGTGACCCGCGGCACCTTCCTGGTGGCCAGCCCCCTGCTCCGCGACCCGAACTTCCTTCGGACCGTGGTGCTCATGTGCGAGCACGCCGACGAAGGCTCCTGGGGCCTCGTGATCAACCGGCGCACGGCGCTGACCTACGGCGAACTGCTGGAGGATCTGCCCTTTCCCGCCGCCGCCGGCGGCCGGGTCTTCTGGGGCGGTCCCGTGCAGCCGGAGCGGATGCAGACCCTGTACCACCTGCGGCGCGACCTGGGCGACCGATCCGAAGTGTGCCCCGGGGTGGATCTTGGCCTGGATCTGGATACCTTTCGGGAGGTGGTGAGCACGTCGCTCACCCCGGGCGAGTCGCTCCACGCGTACGTGGGGCACGCGGGCTGGGGTCCGGGGCAGCTGGCCGCGGAGCTGGAGACCGGCTCCTGGATCACGTGCACCGGAGAGGCGTCGTTCGTGTTCGACACCGAGCCCGACGAGATGTGGGAGCGGGTGTTGCAATCGCTCGGCAAGGGGTTTGCAAAGCTGGCGAACGTTCCGCCGGATCCACGCGTCAACTGAATCGGAGAGAACATGGGGATTCTGGGAGTTCGCCGCGAAGACAAGAGTCCGTGGGAGCGGCGCACACCGCTGGTGCCCACGGACGTGGCGCGTCTGGTCCAGTCCGGCGTGAAGGTGCACGTCCAGAAGTCACCCAACCGGTGCTTTCCGGACGCGGACTTTGCCAAGGCCGGCGCCGAGCTCGTGGATGAACTCCACGACGCCACCGTGATCCTGGGCGTGAAGGAGGTGCCGGTGGACCGCATCATTCCCGGCAAGAGCTACCTCTTCTTTTCGCACACGATGAAGGGGCAGCCGTACAACATGCCCATGCTCCGCAAGCTGCTGGACGAGGGCTGCACGCTGATGGACTACGAACTCGTCACGGACGAGGACGGCGTGCGCACGATCGCGTTCGGTCGCTTTGCCGGACTGGCCGGAGCCATCGATACGCTGTGGGCGCTGGGGCAACGCTTCCAGGCCGAGGGAATCGACACTCCGTTCGCGGAGCTGCGCCAGTCGCTCGACTACCAGGATCTGGAAGAAGCGTTCACCGCCGTGCGTGCGGTGGGCAAGCGCATCGCCCAGGAAGGTCTGCCAAGGGAGATCACGCCGCTGGCCATCGCGGTCACCGGCGAAGGCGGCAAGGTCTGGGGCGGCGCTCTGGAAGTCCTGGAGCTTCTCCCCCACCGGAAGGTGGCGCCGGCCGAGCTGCCGGGCTGGGTGAGCAGCGGTGCGGCCGGCCGCGGCGCGGACCGCGATGCGGCCGACCTGCACCAGGTGGCCCTGGTGAGCTACGGTCCCGGCGAACTGGTGGAGCCCATCGCCGCGGGCGGCACGTACGCGTGGGAGGACTACCTCCATCATCCCGAGAAGTACCGCGCCCGCTTCGGCCAGGATCTGCCGCACCTCACGGCCATCGTGCACGGAATCTACTGGGCCGAAGGCTATCCGCGCTTCGTGCTGCGCCAGGACGTGGAGCGCCTCTACGCGAACGGCGCCACGCCGCGGCTTCGTCTGATCACGGACATCACGTGCGACGTGGACGGGTCCAACGAGGCGCTGGTCAAGATCACCGAACCGGGAGACCCGGCCTACGTGCTGGATCCGGACACCTGGAAGATCCGCTCCGGGTTTCAGGGACGCGGACCCGTCGTGTTGGGCGTGGACATCCTGCCGGCCGAACTGCCGCGCGACGCCTCGCGACACTTCAGCGCTGCGCTCGTGGACCTGGCGCCGCATCTCGCCAAAGACGAGCCGTTCCCGAGCGCCCACGATCCGTCCGTGCCCGGACCTCTCCGCCGGTGCCTGATGGTGCTGCGCGGACAACTCACTTCGCCCTGGGATGAACGCCTGGCCGAACCGCTGGCCGCCCACGGCACCGCGAGGAACGCATCATGAAGAAGGTGGTGATCTTCGGATCCGGGCACGTGGCTCGCCCGGCCATCCGAACGCTGCTGGAGACCGGCCACGAGGTGGTGGTGGCCACCAACGACGAAGACGCGGCGCTGCGCATGATCGACGGCCACGCGCACGGAACCGTCCGCGCGATCGACGCGTCCGACGCCGACGACGTCCGGGCCGCGGTGCGGGGCGCGGACGCCGCGTTGAGCCTGCTGCCGGTGCAGTATCACGTTCGCATCGCGGAAGCGTGCGTGGCCGAGCGGTTGTCGTTCGTGACCACGTCGTATGTCTCCGAGGAGATGCGCAGCCTGGACGGTCTCGCGCGGCGACGCAAGCTGCTCTTCCTGAACGAGGTGGGCGCCGATCCCGGCATCGATCACATGCAGGCCATGCGGCTGATCCACAAGGTCAAGGAGCAGGGCGGGCAGGTCACCGGCTTTCGCTCCGTGTGCGGCGGGCTGCCCGCGCCGGAGGCGGCCGACAACCCTATCAAGTACAAGCTGTCCTGGACGCCGCGCGGCGTGGTGATGGCGGGCGGCCGACGGGCCCGCTACCTGGAAGACGGCAAGCTGGTCCCCGTGCCGCGCTTCACGATCTTTGATCACGCCGCCGAGATCGACACGCCCGAGTTCGGAACGCTGGAGTCGATCCCCAACGGCGACTCGCTGCGCTACCTGGACGAGTACGGACTGGACGATGTGAGCACGCTCTTCCGCGGCACGCTGCGCTGGCCGGGCTGGTCCCGCCTGTGGTCGTGCCTCACGCGCCTGGGATACCTGGACGGCTCCCCGGACGCGTCGCTCTCCGGCTCCACCTACGCCGTGGAGATGTGGCACGCGGCGGGCGGCCGCGAAGCGGAGAGTTCGCAGACGGCCGCGGCGCGCGCGCTGGGAATGGAGCCCAAGGATCCGGTGGTCATGGCCATGAAGTGGCTGGGCCTGTTCGCGGACCGCGCCGTTCCCAGGAAGGCGCAGAGCCGCGCGGACCTGCTGGTGAGTCGCATGCGAAGGAAGCTCAAGTACGAAGCCGGCGAACGCGACATGCTGGTGTTGCACCACCAGGTGGACTGGATCGACCAGGACGAGCGGCCGCGGCGAATGACCGCGTCCATGACCGAGTACGGCGTGCCGAACGGCGACACGGCCATGAGCCGAACCGTGGGACTGCCGTCGGCCATCGCCATCCGGCGGACGCTGGACGGCACAATCCGGGAGACGGGCGTACGCATTCCCACGTTGCCGTCGATCTACGAGCCGATCCTGACCGACCTGGAAGCGCACGGCATCCGCGAAACCCTGGTCGAGGAGTAGTGACCGCGTGAAGGATCTGTCGAAACCCACGCTGGACCCCGCCCTCGCCGAGCGACTCGGCGCCGTCCATTTTGATGGCATGAAGAAGTCCATCGTGGGGCTCAAGATGGTGGCGGCCGCCACGCGGGACGGCGGACGTGCAATGGTCTCGCTGGTGCTGCCGTCGCCGGAGCACCCGCAGCGCGCGGCGCTGGAAGCCGACGTGCGCGCCGCGCTGACCGGCCTGGACGGCGTGACCGACGTGGAACTCAAGACCAGCTGGAGCGTGGGCGAAGGCGACTTCAGCAAGCCGCCGATCCCCGGCGTGAAGAACGTGATCGCGGTGGCCAGCGGCAAGGGCGGCGTGGGCAAGTCCACGGTGGCCTCCAACCTGGCGGTCGGGCTCGCGCAGATGGGCGCCGCCACCGGCCTTCTGGATCTGGATATCTACGGTCCCAGCGTTCCCATCATGCTGGGCAAGTGCGAGACGCCCGGCGTGCTCCCGGGCACGGAAAAGGTGGTCCCGTCCGAGGCGCACGGCGTCCGCTTCCTCTCCATGGGTCAGTTCGCGGGCGGCGACAAGGCCGTGCTGTGGCGCGGCCCCATGCTGCATCGCATGGTGGGACAGCTGACCGCGGCGCACTGGGGCGAGCTGGACTACCTGGTGCTGGATCTGCCGCCCGGCACCGGCGACGTGCAGCTCACGCTCACGCAGACCGTGCCGCTGTCGGGCGCGGTGATCGTGACCACGCCGCAGGAGATCGCGCTGATCGACGCGCGCAAGGGACTGCGCATGTTCGACGAAGCGCACGTTCCCATTCTGGGGATCGTGGAGAACATGTCCTGGTACGACTGCCGAAAGTGCAGCAAGCGCCACGCGTTGTTCGACGAGGGCGGCGGCGCGCGTCTGGCCACGGAAGCCGGCGTGCCGCTCCTGGCCCAGCTGCCGCTGGTGGCCGACGTGGCCGATGCCAGCGACGCCGGACGGCCGCTGGTTCTCCAATCCGATTCCCGGCACGCCGCGCCCTACCATCAGCTGGCCGTTCACGTGGCCGCGGCGGTGGGTCGCCTGTCGCTGAACCGCAGCCCCTTCCGCGTCTTCCAGTAGGAGCGTCATGTCCACGACCGAAGCCCCCATCCTTCCCGACGTTCGCGAGATTGTGGCCGTGCACAGCGCCAAGGGCGGCGTGGGCAAGTCCACCACCGCGGCCAACCTGGCGGTCACGCTGGCGCGGCTGGGCATGGACGTGGGTCTGCTGGACGCCGACATCTACGGTCCGTCCGTGGCGCACCTGCTCGGCGACGTGGGCCAGCCCCTGGCGTCTTCCAAGGTGGAGAAGGCGCTGCCGCTGAAGCGTCACGGGGTCAAGTTCCTCTCCATGACCAACGTGACCGCGGA
>BQJX01000162.1 GCA_021604925.1 Gemmatimonadota bacterium | reverse complement strand
CCCGTTGTCGCGAACTCCGTGGGCGGGAGGGTCGAGCCCGGTGAGAATCGTGGCATGCGACGGCAGCGTGAGCGGGGCCGGGGAAATGGCATCGCGCACCTGGAGTCCGGTCCGCGCCAGCCGGTCCATCTCCGGGGTGCGGGCCACCGGGTTGCCGTAGCAACCAACCTGGTCGGCCGACAGTGTGTCGATCGTGACGAGGAGGAAAGGGTGTCGGGAGCCGTCGTTGCGGGGTGTTCCACAGGACGCAACGGTGGCGGCGCCGAGCATGAGCAACCAGGGGGACCGAGCGCCGGGGATCGATCGCAACAGTGAAAGACAACGCAACGGCCGCTCCAGCCTCCGATTCCGCGTGGGAACGCATGATCCGCTCTGCCCGGAGGAGGTGTCAAGGAGCGCGGCTCCGTCAGGGCTCCCGGGGGGTCGGGACAAAAAAAGAGGGACGTCGCAACGCGACGCCCCCCCAAGACCCCGAAGGGTCCAACTTCAGAACTAGCGGTACAGGTTCTTGACCGAACCCCAGCTGCTCTCTTCCACCGAAACGATGCAAGAGAAGGCGGCCGACCAGCTGAGCCACTCAGCGTCGCCGACACCATCGTTCAGCGAGGAACCCGGGCAGATCGTGCCGGTGTTCGTGTTGCCATAGTAGAACGAGTGGACCGTACGAGGCGTCGGGTAGCAGAAGCCCCATGCAGCCGGACCCGTCGGGCCGGCAGCCGGATGATCCGAAGGAACCACGACCGGGCTCGGGGCACCAGTCGCGCTGGCCAGGGTCATGGTCAGGACGACCGGACCGGAGGCCGACACACCCCAAACGTGGGCGTTCGGGCCGGAAGCCGGCAGGAACGACTGCTGGGCCAGCTGCACACCAGCGCAACCGGAACCGTTGTCAGCCGAAACTTCGATCGTACCCGTGAAGCCGTAGCCCGGCAGGGCACCGGTCCAGATGTACGTGCTGGTGGACTCGAGCGTGGCGGTCGGGCAGCACGGATCGTACACCGCGCCGAGCACGTCGCCATCGGCCCAACCGGACCAGACCCACAACCAACCAGTACAGGTGTTGAAGTAGGAAACGCTGCACGTCGCGCCAGCGTTCCAACCGTCGGTGCCGCGGCCATCGACCAGCTGAGCATTCGTCTTCTCGAGCGCAAGGCCCGAAGTGGCGAACACGAGCATGGCGGCCAGAACGAAGGCAGTCATGAAGTACTTACGCATGAGCATGGACCCCCTAAAAGGTAGGATTCGAACATGGAGTCGCCACCCCAGTTTCGTCGACCGTCAAGGATGCGGGGTAGCAAGAGGTCATCGTCGACGAAACAGCCAAGCTGCGGAAGATCTCTTCGGCACCGGGCCTATTTTCCTCTTTCGAGGCCGGGATCGCGCCCCCTTGTGGGGGTGCACAAGCCCTGGAGATGAGAAATCCATTCCCTCTCCGTACGCGACGAGGTTATCACAACCGGGAAGATGGTGTCAACATGGTGCCCGACGAGAACAGGTGGAACGCCGTGCGCGGCGGTCGTTTGCGGCCGGATCTCATGGAGATCGCCTCGGGTTTGCGACCCCCATCGGTGTTACTCGGCGCAACAAAACGCAAGCGATCGCAATCGGGGGCGAACGAGCGCCAGCGAATGCCCAGACGCCGCTCCCTCCAAAAAAAAGGAGTGCCGATGCTCTCGACACTCCCGTTCGTTCGGATCTGGCACCGAAGAGGATCAGCGATACAGTCCCTTGATCTGCGCCCAACTGGACTCTTCCACCGCCGAGGTGCATTCGAACGTGGCAAACCAGTCCAGCCACTCCGCCGTCCCGACTCCGTCGAAGAGCGACGATCCCGGGCAAAGGAGCGTGGTACCGGTGTTGCCGTAGTAGTAGGAGTGGATCACCCTCGTGGTGGGATAGCAGAATCCCCAGGCAGCCGGGCCCGTGGGACCCACGGCGGGGTGGTCGGAGGCGATCACGACGGGTTGTGGGAGCGCCATGCTGCTCGCCAGGGTCATCGACAGCACCACGGGGCCGGTCACGGCCAGATTCCACACGTGGACGTTCGGACCGCTCACGGGCAGGAACGCCTGCTGGGCCAGCTGGGCCGTGGGGCATCCGGCACCGTCAGCCGTGGAAACCTCGATGGTGCCGGTGAAGCCGTACCCGGTGGAGGCTCCGGTCCACACGTAGGTGGACGTGGAGGTCAGGACCGGACTGTCCACGCAGCACGGGTCGTACACCATGCCGAGGACATCGCCTGCGGCCCAGCCGGACCAGGTCCAGAGCCACCCGGTGCAGGTGTTGAAGTAGCTGGTTGTGCAGGTGGCGCCTTGGCGCCAGTCGGTCTCTTCCCGGTTGGTCGGGATCGGCTGGGAGTTCTTCTCCAGGGCGAACCCAGCCGTGGCTCCCCCCAGGTACGCGATCAGGCTCGCTAGCAACGCAGTCCGACGCACAATCCGCCTCCCTTCGCATCCGCTTGTGAATCACCGCCCACGCCAACGACGACGTGGGAGGAAGCTAGCAATCCACGGCGCTCTTGAAAACCCATCGTCGCCGGAAATCGAGTTCCGCGGTTTGCCCTCCCAACAAAAAAAGGGGGGCACCGACCGAAGTCGGCGCCCCCCCGTACTGCGTCCAGCTTCAGACTAGCGGTACAGGTTCTTGACCGAACCCCAGCTGCTCTCTTCCACGGAAACCGGGCAAGAGAAGGCGGCCGACCAGCTGAGCCACTCGGCGGTACCCACGCCATCGTTCAGCGCGGAACCCGGGCAGATCGTGCCGGTGTTCGTGTTGCCATAGTAGAACGAGTGAACCGTACGAGGCGTCGGGTAGCAGAAGCCCCATGCAGCCGGACCCGTCGGGCCGGCAGCCGGGTGATCCGACGGAACCACGACCGGGCTCGGGGCACCAGTCGCGCTTGCCAGGGTCATGGTCAGGACGACCGGACCGGAAGCAGGCACACCCCAAGCGTGGACGTTCAGGCCGGAAACCGGCAGGAACACCTGCTGGGCCAGCTGCACGTCAGGGCAGCAGTTCGCATCGGCGGTCGAAACTTCGATCGTACCGGTGAAGCCGTAGCCCGGAAGGGCGCCGGTCCAGATGTAGGTTCCGGTCGCGTCGAGCTGCGCACCATTGGTGCAGCACGGATCGTAGCACATACCGAGGACGTCGCCGCCGGCCCAACCGGACCAGACCCACAACCAACCGGTACAGGTGTTGAAGTACGAAACACTACACGTGGTGCCGGCGTTCCAACCGTCCGCACCGCGGCCGTCGGTCAGCTGAGCGTTCGTCTTCTCGAGCGCAAGACCCGAAGTAGCGAAGACGAGCATGGCGACCAGAACGAAGGCAGTCATGAAATACTTACGCATGTGCAAGGACCCCCTAAAGCGAGGAAAAGGATGAATTCGGCCACCCTGGCTTCACCGGCGGCGACGAATCAAGACGGATGGCCCTAAAGTCGCCGGTGAGCAGCCAGCTGCGGAAGGAAGAGCCCCTTCGGCGGCTGGCCAAGACCTCGCGCGCTTTGCCGACGGGCAGCGTTGGTCGCCGAACAAAGCGACGTTGGCTGGCGCGCCGACCCAAAGTTGAGTCACAAGAAGTAGCGCTGATTTCAAGAATGCCATACTCGACAGACCGATGTCAACGATGGTGACCCATCCCCAGGGGACCTTTACGAAGATGGTCTGGAGCCCAGGTTTCCCGGTTTTGGGCCCCGCCAACGACCGAGTCAGATCGGCCCCGATCTGGTACCATCCTGGTCGGCGTTTTTGACCGGCAGACCTTCTCCGAGTGGCGTCCCCAATGAATCCATCCGTTCGCTGGATCCCGTGGGCGGCTGTGGCCCTTTCGCTCGCATTTCGAGCACTGTATTTCATCCAGATTTGGACGAACCCGTACTTCGACGTCCCCATCATGGACGAGGGCTACCACGATCTGTGGGCGCGCGAGATCGCGGCCGGGGAGTGGGCGTCCCGGATCCCGTTCTTCCGGGCTCCTCTTTACCCGGCGCTTCTTGGATTAGCGTATCGCTTGTTCGGCGCCGATCCCGCGCCGTTCGCCGCCCTGCGCGGAGGCCAGCTCCTCCTCGGCGCGTTCACGCCCTGGCTCGTCTATCGAATCGCCCGCCGCCTGGTTCCCGCGGTCCCCCTGGTCGCCGCCGTGGCCGCGTTCGTGGCCGCGCTCGACGGCATCGTGGTCTACTTCGAGGCGGATCTTCTGCTGGAGAGCCTGCTCGCCCCGCTCGGCGCGTTGTTTGTCCTGCTCATGCTGCGCGCCGTCGAGACGGGAACCGCCCGCCGCTGGGCCTGGGCCGGCCTGGTGCTGGGGCTGTTCGCGATCACCCGGCCGAACGTCCTGCTCTTTGCACCGGTGCTCTTCTGGGTGGCCTGGTCGCCGGGCCGCGATCCGGGACGTCGGGCCGGGCTTCGCGCCGCTCTGGCGCTCACGGCGGCCACCTGCCTTTGCGTCCTTCCCATCACCGCCCTCAATGTTCGCGGCGGAGATCGGGTGTTGATCGCGTCCCAGGCCGGGCTCAACTTCTTTCTCGGCAACAACGTAGAGGCCAACGGCTGGTCCGCCACGGCACCCTCGATCATGAGCATCGACTGGTGGGGCGGCTACGAGGACGCGATTCGCCTGGCGGAGGAGGACGCCGAGCGATCGCTGCGGCCGTCGGAGGTGTCGCGGTACTGGTTCGGCCAAGCGGGTGAGTGGTGGCGGACCCACCCCATTGATGGACTGAAGATCACGCTGCGAAAGACCGTGTACTTCTTCTCCGGGACCGAGTTCTCCAACAACCGGGACATCCGCCTCTTCTTCCGGGAGTTCGCACCGATCGCCGGCTTCTCGCTCTGGCTCTACTACGCGATCATGCCGCTGGCCCTCCTGGGCGCCATCTCGATCTGGCGGTCGGGGACGGTCGCCGGACGAGTCGTGGTCCTCTATCTGGCGGTGTACGCGCTGTCGATCATCGTGTTCTTCGTGACGGCCAGGTACCGCGTGCCGCTTCGCCCGATCCTGGCGATCCTGGCGGTCGAGGGAGCCCGCTGGGCGGTCGCATCCATCCGCGTGGGCGGGCTTCGGGGAGCGTTTCCCGCGCTGGGGGCCCTTCTCTTCGCCGTGGCGGTCAACGCCAACCCGTGGATCCGCGAGTACCGACCCACCCCCGCGCAGTTCTACCAGTCGGTGGCCAACGTGCATCACCAGAGCGCGGATCTGGCGGCGGCCCTGGATTGGCAGCAACGGGCGCTGACCCTGGATGCCGACTATCCGAAAGGGAACCTGAACCTCGGCACGCTGTACATGGAGATGGGGAAACCGGTGGAGGCGATCCAGGCGTTCCGGCGGGAGCGCGTGCTGGATCCGGACGACGCCGAGAATCTGGCGTCCCTGGCGCAGGCGCTCCTTCGGACCGGCGACCCGGAAGGGGCGGACGAAGCCTTCACCGCGGCGGAAGCCCGCGGCCTGGTCGATGCGCCAGCCCTTTACAACCACGGCCTGTGTCTGGAACGATTGAGCCGGGTCGACGAAGCCGAGGCCGTGTACCGACGCGCGGTCGAGGTCGACCCGGGGTTCGTGGACGCCTGGAACAACCTGGGCGTGCTCAAGGCGCGGGCCGGACTTCTCGACGAAGCGATCACCCTGTGGGAGCGCGCGCTGGAGGAGAGTCCCTCGAACCAGCGGGTCCTGGACAACCTGAGGCGAGCACGCGCTCGCCCCGTCGATCCCGACGGAGGAGGATGAGGAAGTAGTGAGCAGACAATCGATGGCAGTGCTGGGCTTCGCGCTTTTCTGTCTGGCGCGTTCCGCGCCAGCCGCCACGCTGCATGTCCCCGCGGATCACGCCACGGTGCAGGCGGGGATCGTGGCGGCCGCGTCGGGCGACACGGTGCTGGTCGGCCCGGGGACGTACGCCGAGTACATCCTGCTGAAGGCGGGGCTGGTGTTGAAATCCTCGGACGGGCCCGAGTCCACCACGCTGGTCAGCGCCGGGCTCGAAGCGGACCCGCTGACGGAGCGGGTGCTCGAGATCGAGCCGGGCGCGGGTCGGGAGACCGTGGTGGAGGGCTTCTCGTTCGATCCGGCCGGCTACGCGGGCACCGCCATCTTCTGCGAGAAGGCATCTCCCACGATTCGCGGCAACGTGATCGATGGAGGCTTCGGCTGGGGGCTCAGCCTTCGGGAAGGTGACGCGCTGGTTGATGGCAACATGATCGCCAACTGCAACAACTTCGGGATCTCCGTCTTCGCCGGGTCGCCGGAGATCGTTCGGAACACGTTGAAGGGATGCAGTCCGCGCGCGATTGACGTGGTGGGGGTGAAGTCGCATCCGGTCATCGGGGGCGCGCCGGGCAAGACCAACAAGTTCCTGGGCAACGATATCGACATCGTTCTCAGCAGCATGAACGACATCGATGCCACCTACAACGACTGGGGTTGGGCGATCACCTCCGAAATGGAAATGCGCCCGTTTCCCACGGACATCTCGTCGTTGCAGGATGGGAACGATCTCGAACAGAGCAACCGTGGCCGTGGACAGATCGACTATCGCCATTGGATCACTGCCGACGGCGGATCC
>BQJX01000161.1 GCA_021604925.1 Gemmatimonadota bacterium | reverse complement strand
GCCCAGCGCCGCCCGCAACGCCTCATCGCTGGTGACAAAGAGCGAAGCGGTCGCTTCCGGATTCTCCAGCTGCAGGGACGCGAGTTCCGACGCCAGCCGTTCGTTCGCGGCGAACGCGCGCGCGCGATCCATGTCCATGGTGATCGGCGAGCGGCTGCCCACCTGGATCACGTTGTAGGGATAGTGCCAGAACACCGCCGAGTGCGGAAACGCATCGACGAAGCTGCGCGTGACCATGCGCATGATCGACTCGGGCAGGTGCAAGGGCAGCCACTGCACCATGACGCCGTCGTCCGTGAGGCGATCCCGGCACAGCTCGTAGTAGTCCAACGCCAGCAGCGGCGCGTTGCCCACGTAGTGCGGGTTGATCTTGGAGTCGCTACTGATGATGTCGAACCGGTCCCGCGTGGTCAGCAGGAACTGCACGCCGTCTTCGATCTCCACCGTGAGCCGGGGATCCTGGAACACGTTCTGGTTGAACCGGTCAAAGAACTCGGCGCCCTTGCGGACACTGGGCACGATCTCCACGCAGGTGAGGCTGCGGATCTCCTCGTACATGGAGAGGCTCCCCAGCGTGATCCCGCTGCCCATGCCCACCGCCAGCACGCGTTCCGCCTTGGGCACGAGCAGCAGCGGCAGGTGGGCCAGGACCTGTTCCTTGCGCAGCATGCCGATCGCCGAGCCACCAATGCGATGGCCATCCACGGCAATGTGCCGATCGCCGTTCGGCTTCTCGTAGACGCGCGTGGCGGCGATGGGATCCTCGGCGTCGAACAGGACTTGGTCGCCGGATTCCTGCGTGTCCGCGTAGATGCCGCGACCGGAGCGTTCCAGCGGCACCGCGATCAGGATCAGCACGGCCAGCAACCCCGCCGCCAACTGCCGCTCGAAGCGGGCGTGATCCCGCCCCGTCTTCGCGACCGGACGGCGCTTCCGGGCGAAGTGGATTCCCACCCCGATGGCCGCGCTCAGGCACGCGGTGGCCAGGATGCCGCCCTTGGGGCCCAGCAACGGAAGCACCAGGAAGCCCGCCGCCAGCGAGCCCAGGATGGCGCCCACCGTGTTGGCGAAGTACAGGGTGCCCACGCCGTGCCCGAGCCGGGACATCTCCCGAACGCCGATCCGGTTCACGATGGGGAACGTCATGCCGATCAGGAACGTCGGGGGCGAGATCACCAGGAACGCGATCAGGAATCGCCTCAGCAGAAACGTGTTCCAGTCCACGCCGGTCGGCGTGAGGAAGGCCTCTCCCGCCAGCCGCGGGAGTACGTTCCAGATCAGCGGCACGGTAGCCGCCACGGCCAGCCCCACTCCCACCTGCACCCAGCCCAACCAGCGGGCGCGCTCGGATACGCGATCCGCCAGCCACCCGCCGACCCAGCCACCCCCCGACAGGCCGAGCAGAAACGTGGTGAGCATGGCGCTGAACGCGTAGGTGGAATTGCCCAGGAAGTGCTGCAGCGCCCGCGTCCAGTGGATCTCATACCCGAGCGCCGCGAATCCGCTCAGCCCGAAGGCCAGGGCCAACGCCCGCCCGCCCAGCTCCGAAGGCTGCGAGCCGGGCGCGGGCTGGGCGGCCCGGGGACTCGCCGCGGTCGGCGGGCTAGCCGCGACCGGCGGGGCGTCCCCCTCGCCCCGATCCACCACGAACACGGCCAGCGCGATGACGAGATTCACGGCCACGGCCAGCGCCGTACACGCCAGGAGCCCCAGCGCTTCCACCAGCACGAAACCCGCCAGGAACGCCCCCAGCACCGCTCCTGCCGTGTTGGCCGCGTAAAGAATGCCCAGGGAGCGGCCCAGTCGGTCTGCATTCCGCACCACGAATCGGCTGAGGACCGGCAGCGTCCCCCCCATGAGAAAGGTCGGAGGGAGCAGCAGGACCACCGCCACCAGGATCCGGACCAGCGGGATGGCCGCCGGCAGCGACCGCGCCAGCCACACATAGAGAGGTGGAATCGCGAGAATCAGGACCGGGACGAGCGCGCCCAGCACCCCGATTCCGACCTCCAGCCACGCGTACAGTCGCAACGGCCGCCGGACACTGTCTCCCCGATGGCCGAAGAAGCGGCTCCCCAGGGCCAAACCGCCCATGAAGACGGCCAGGACCGAGCTGATGGCCAGACTCGTGCCACCCAGCAGATGGCTCAGCATGCGGATCCAGACGAACTGGTACAGCAACGCCGCTATTCCGGAGGCGGAGAACAGCAATATGATGAGGATCCTGCGGCCCATTCCTGCCCCTTTGACGGAATCGCGTTCCATCTTCGCACCGTTTCGCGCAGGATTGAAGCGGAGTCCCTCGGTTCATCAAGGTCGTCTTCGATTGTGTCGACCTTCCTTCTACCGATCCCCCGTGCTAGGGTGGTCGGGTCAGGTCTACGAAACCGAGAACCCCGCCGAAAATTTCACGCGCTCAGAGCGCGGGAGAGTCCGAGGGACCATGCAGTATCCGCGCATCATCCAGGGTGGCATGGGAGTCGCAATCTCGAACTGGCGGCTCGCGCGCACGGTTTCCAGCCTCGGCCATCTGGGCGTGGTTTCGGGCACCGTCATCGATACGGTCCTGGCGCGTCGGCTCCAGTGCGGCGATCCGGGCGGCCACATGCGAAGAGCCATGGCCCACTTCCCGTGGCCCGACATGGTGCAGCGCATCATCGATCGGTACTTCGTGCGGGGCGGCAAGGCCGACGACAAGCCGTTCAAGTCCGTGCCCATGTTCGCGTTGCAGTCCAAGCGCGAGCTGCTGGAACTCACGGTGGTCGCCAACTTCGTGGAGGTCTTCCTGGCCCGCGAGGGGCATTCGGGACCCGTGGGAATCAACCTGCTCCAGAAGGTGGAAGTGCCTACCCTGCCCTCGCTCTACGGAGCCATGCTGGCGGGCGCGGCGTACGTGCTCATGGGCGCCGGCATTCCGCGCGAGATTCCCGGCGTGCTGGATGCGCTGGCCCGCGGCGACGAGGCCACCATGAAGTACTCGGTGATGGGCGCCACCGACCAGGACAACTTCCGGCTGCGGTTCGACCCGAAGGCGTTCGCTCCGGGCCCCCTGCCGATTGTGGAGCGACCTCAGTTCCTGGCGATCATCGCCTCGACCACGCTGGGTGCCTCCCTGATGAAGCGCGCCACCGGGCGCATTGACGGCTTCGTCATCGAGGCGCCGAGCGCCGGCGGACACAACGCTCCGCCCCGCGGCCGACTCCAGCTCAGCGATGCGGGCGAACCGCTCTACGGTCCCAAGGACGAGGTCGACCTCGCCCGGATTGCCGATCTGGGTCGGCCGTTCTGGCTGGCCGGATCCCGCGCCCGTCCGGAAGCGCTGCGAGACGCGCTGCGTCGCGGTGCGACCGGAGTTCAAGTGGGGACCAGCTTTGCGCTGTGTCGCGATTCCGGCATGGATCCCAAGGTGCGCGCCAAGATCATGAACGGCCTGCGCACCGGCGAGGTGACCGTGAAGACGGATCCGCTGGCGTCTCCCACCGGATTCCCGTTCAAGGTGGTGGAGCACCTGGAGGGGACGATCGCGGACCAGGACACGTACGAGAAGCGCAACCGGGTCTGCGATCTCGGCTACCTGCGCTCCGCCTACAAGAAGGACGACGGAACGGTGGGCCAGCGCTGCCCCGCCGAGCCGCAGAAGCACTTCGTGAAGAAGGGTGGCGAAGTGGAGGCGACAGAGGGTCGCAAGTGCCTCTGCAATGCCCTGATGGCCAACATCGGCCTGGGGCAGTCGCGATCCAGCGGCTACGTGGAGCAAGCTCTGGTGACGTGCGGCGACGACCTCACCACCGGCGTGGCTCGCCTGGTGCGCAAATTCGGTGAGGGCTACGGCGCGCAGGACGTGATCGCGGATCTGATGGAACCGGTCCGCGCCGCCGAGCGCAAAGCGCGAATCCCGGTCACGCCGCTGATCGTGCCGGCCTGACCGGGAAGATCGGCTAGACCAGCTTCCCCGCCGCCCGCTTGGCGGCAATCAGCCGATCGCTCTCCGACAGATGACGCTTCCGGAGACGCATGTTCTTGGGCGTGATCTCCAGCAACTCGTCATCGTCCAGGAACTCCATGGCTTCCTCCAGCGAGTAACGCACCGGCGGCGTGAGCAGCACGGAGTCGTCCTTTCCGGAAGCGCGCATGTTCGTGAGCTTTTTCCCCTTGATGGGATTCACCACGAGGTCGCTGTCGCGGGCGTGGATCCCCACGATCTGGCCTTCGTAGACCTCGTCTCCCGGCGACGCGAACATCCGCCCGCGATCCTGCAGGTTGAAGAGCGAGAAGGCCAACGCCTTGCCGGTGAGCATGGAGATCATCACGCCGTTCTGGCGACGTCCGATGTCACCCGCCCGGGCTCGCGCGTAGCGATCGAAGACGTGGTGCATGAGACCGGTCCCGTTCGTGATCGTGCGGAACGTGGTCTGGAATCCGATGAGACCGCGCGTGGGGATGCCGTAGTCCAGCCGCACGCGCCCCTTGCCGTCCGGATGCATGCCGGACATGTCGCCGCCGCGGGCGCCCAGCGCCTCCATGACCGCGCCCTGGTGCCGCTCCTCCACATCCACGGTGAGGACCTCCCACGGCTCCATCTTTACGCCATCCACGTGCTTGGTGATGACCTGGGGACGGGACACGGCCATCTCGTACCCTTCGCGGCGCATGGTCTCGATCAGGATCGCGAGATGAAGCTCGCCGCGACCCGACACGCGAAGCCGGTCCGTGGTCTCGGTGTCCTCCACGCGCAGGGCCACGTTGTGGATGGTCTCCTGCATCAGCCGGTCCCGCACCTGGCGACTGGTGACGTACTTGCCGTCGCGTCCGGAGAACGGGGACGTGTTCGCCTCGAACGTCATGCTCACGGTGGGCTCATCCACGGTGAGCGGCGGGAGCGCCTCCACATGCTCGGGATCGCACAGCGTGTCCGAGATCCGCGGGCGCTCGATTCCGGTGAACGCCACGATGTCCCCGGCCCGCGCTTCCGGCACTTCCACGCGCTCCAGCCCCTTGAATCCCAGGACCTGCAGGACCTTCTCGTTCCGGGTCTTGCCGGCCGCGTCGATCACGGTGACCTGCGAGTTCCTGCGCAGGACGCCGCGCTGGATCCGGCCGATCCCGATGGCTCCGGTGAACGTGGAGTAGGACAGCGTACTGACCTGCAGCTGCAGCGGCCCCTCGTCGTCCACGGGCGGCGGCGGGCAGAAGTCGCGGATCACCTCGAAGAGCGCGGTGAGATCCGGGTGGCGCGTGAGATCCATGGACGCCCAGCCCTGGATCGCGGAGGCGTACACCACCGGGAAGTCCAGCTGCTCGTCCGTGGCTCCCAGGCGATCGAACAGCTCGAACGTCTGGTCCAGCACCCAGTCCGGGCGGGCGCCGTCGCGGTCCACCTTGTTGATGACCACGATCGGGCGGAGGCCGTGCTTGAACGCCTTCTGCGTGACGAAGCGCGTCTGCGGCATGGGACCGTCCACGGCATCCACCAGCAGGAGCACGCAGTCCACCATGGACAGGATGCGCTCCACCTCACCGCCGAAGTCGGCGTGACCGGGCGTGTCCACGATGTTGATGGAGTAGCCGGCCCAGGTGAGCGCCGTGTTCTTGGAGAGGATCGTGATCCCGCGCTCGCGCTCGAGGTCGTTCGAGTCCATCACGCGTTCCGGGGCAGCCGCGCGCTCGTCGAGCGAACCGGTCTGCTGGAGCATGCGGTCCACCAGGGTGGTCTTCCCGTGATCCACATGGGCGATGATGGCGATATTTCGGACGTTCGCGGCCACGGATGTTCCTCGGTTTTACAGGGGTCTTGGCGCTGGGCTCGTTCAGGAGGCCCGCTTCCCGGATATCCGGGCACGGAGCGGCAATATACAGAGGCGGGAGGCACTCGGCCAGTACGAACGCTGAGAGCTACTGGAGGTAGCCCAGCGTCCTCAGCAGGTCCCGGGCCTCGGGAGAGAGGTCCTCGGCGGCCACTTCCCGGCCGCCGTCGGAGTAGAGTTCCGTCACGTGGGCTTCGTACCAGCGCTGGAACTCCGCCTCGGCGCGGGCCAGGTCCTCGCCCACCGGCGTTCGGGGCCGCTTCTCCGCCGGGTCCGCCGCCAGGTCCAGGACCGCCCGGGTTCCATCCTCCTTCAGCAGATACTTGGCCGTGGGCGTACGGACCGCGAAGTCCCGGTAGATCTGCGACACCGTCAGGGCGCGGCCGGTCCCGTCCGCGGCGAGCGCGTTCCGACCTTCCCAGTCCGGGTGCGCGGGCAGATCCAGCAGCGGAGCCAGGGTGGGCGGGAGGTCCAGGTTCTCCAGCGTGCGCGCGTCCAGCGCGCGGTCGAGTCGCGCGGGCGCCCGCACCGCCAGGAGCACCCGGAGCGTGGCGTCAAAGAGCGTGGATCCGTGCGAGTAGTGAGGCGCATGGTCCGACAGGTTCTCGCCATGGTCGGACGTCACCACCAGGACGGACTCGTCCAGCAGACCCAGTTCGTCCAACTGACGCCGGAGCCGCCCGATCTTGGTGTCGGTGAAGCCCACCTCCGCCAGGTAGACCTCGTCGGAGCGGCGCCAGCCGTAGGGATTGGTGTCCTCGTCGG
>BQJX01000160.1 GCA_021604925.1 Gemmatimonadota bacterium | reverse complement strand
GCGTGCGCGTGAGCAGCCGGAGATTTCCATCCGACAGCGACTGCCACCCGAGTGTGAGTCGATTCACGCCGGCGTCGCGAAGCGCGGCCAGCCGATCCTTCTCCAGATGGTCGGGATTCGATTCCAGGCTGACCTCCAGCGGGTCGGCCGATGGGAACGCGCGGGTGGCGGCCGCCAGGAGACGTTGCACGTCGGCCGGGGCCATGAGGCTGGGCGTGCCGCCGCCGAAGTAGACGGAGTGGATGGCGCGACCCCGAAAGCGCGGATCCCGGCTCGCGCGCTTCAGCTCGGCCTCGACCGCGTCCACGTAGCGGGCGCGCAGCTCCTGCTGACCCACCACGAAGTAGAACGCGCAGTAGTGGCATCGCTGCGCGCAGAACGGGAAGTGAACGTACAGACCGAAGGGCGCGTGGCGGTCGGGGGGAACGGGGACCGGCGCCCGCTCCGTCATCGCTCGATCTTGAGCACGGAAAGGAACGCTTCCTGCGGAATGGTCACACTGCCCACCTGCTTCATCCGCTTCTTGCCTTCCTTCTGCTTCTCGAGCAGCTTGCGCTTCCGACTGATGTCGCCGCCGTAGCACTTGGCCGTGACGTTCTTGCGGAGCGCGGACACGGTCTCGCGGGAGATCACCTTGGCGCCCACGGCCGCCTGGATCGCCACCGCGAACTGCTGCCTGGGGATCACTTCCTTCAGCTTCTCGCACAGGCTGCGGCCCCACTCGTACGCCTTGTCGCGGTGCACGATGATGGACAGCGCATCCACCGGATCGCCGTTCAGCAGGATGTCCAGCTTCTGGACGGGTGCCTGTTCGTACCCCGCGTACTCGTAGTCGAAGCTGGCGTACCCCTTGGTGATCGACTTCAGCTTGTCGTAGAAGTCGAAGATGATCTCCGCGAGCGGGAACTTGAAGTGCAGCAGGACCCGGGTGGGATCCAGGTACTCCATGGTCCCCTGCACGCCCCGCCGCTCCTGCCCGAGCTTCATGATGTTGCCGATGAACTCGGTAGGGACCACGATCTCCGCGCTGATGATGGGCTCTTCGATGTGGCTCACTTCCGCCAGCTTGGGCAGCTGCGCCGGGCTCTCGATCTCGACCATGCTCCCGTTCAGCATGTGAACGCGATACGGCACCGTGGGCACCGTGCCGATGAGCGCCAGGTTGAACTCGCGCTCCAACCGCTCCTGCACGATCTCGCGGTGCAGCAGGCCCAGGAATCCGCAGCGGAACCCGAAGCCGAGGGCGGTGGACGTCTCCGGCTCGTAGTGCAGCGACGCGTCGTTCAGGGTGAGCTTGTCCAGGGCGTCGCGCAGGTTCTCGTAGTCCTCGCTGTCGATGGGATAGAAGCCGGAGAACACCATGGACTTCGCTTCGACGTACGGAGCCAGCGGCTCCGCCACCGGCGACTCGGCGTCCATGAGCGTGTCGCCCACCTTCGCGTCGGCGATGTTCTTGACGCCGGCGACCACGTAGCCCACCTCACCGGCGTGCAGCTCCGTCCGCTTTTCCATCTTGAGACGCAGCGCGCCGACCTCGTCCACCAGGTACTTCCGCTTGTTGGAGAAGAACTGGACGGTCATGCCCGGCCTCATCGTGCCGTCGACGACGCGGACGTACGCGATGGTGCCGCGGTACTGATCGAACGCGGAGTCGAAGATCAATGCCCGCAGCGGCGCCTTGGGGTCGCCCTTCGGCGGCGGGATGCGGCGGATCATCTCGGGGATCAGCGCTTCCACGCCGATGCCGGCCTTGGCGCTCATCTCCAGGATGTCCTCCGGGTCGCCGCCCAGCAGGTCCACGATCTGCTTCTTGATGCGCGCCGGCTCCGCCCCCGGCAGGTCGATCTTGTTCAGCACCGGGATGATCTCCAGGTCGCCCTCCATGGCGAGGTGAAGGTTGGAGATCGTCTGCGCCTCCACGCCCTGGCTGGCGTCCACCACCAGGATCGCGCCTTCGCACGCGGCCAGACTGCGCGAGACCTCGTACGAGAAGTCCACGTGACCCGGCGTATCGATGAGGTTCAGGACGTACAGCTCTCCCTCCGGAGTGCGATGCTCCATGCGGATGGCGTGCGCCTTGATCGTGATGCCGCGTTCCTTCTCCAGGTCCATGCTGTCCAGCACCTGGCCCTGCGCCTGCGCGGCCGTGAGCGTACCGGTGATCGACAGCAACCGATCGGCCAGCGTGGACTTGCCGTGATCGATATGCGCGATGATGCAGAAGTTCCGGATTCGGGAGAGATCGGTCATTCGCTTGCAAGCACCTTGGGAACGGGGAGGTTCTCCACGGCGCTCGCCCCGGACCAACCCTGCTCGTAGACCTTGGAGTAGTCCTTGGCCAGCCAGGTACCCAGCCGGCTCAAGCGAGGTCGACCCAGGAAGAGCTGGAAGAAGCCCTTGACCCAGTTCTCCGGCATGTTGCGCACCCAGCCCGGTGCGCGATCCGGATCCGTGGACCAGTAGAGCACGAACGCACGACCCACCACGCGGTCCGGCTCCAACGAGCCCCAGACCCGGCTGTCCTGACTGTTGTTGCGATTGTCGCCCATCATGAAGATGCGGCCGTCGGGAATCTCGTAGCCTCCGGTGGGTGGCGCGTCCACCGACTGGCCGCCACGCCGGCGCTCGGCCTCCACCCAGGGAAACAACCGCGCCCGATCGGCGCTGCGGTACGGAAAGTGGCTGAGGTCGTAGCCGGGGTTCGACGTCACGTGCTTGTACGGTTCACTCAGCGCCTTCCCGTCGATGAAGACCTCGTTCGCACGCACCTCCAGCTCATCGCCCGGCTCGCCCACGCACCGCTTGATGAAGTCGCGGTTCGTGCGCGGATCCTTGAAGACGAGAATGTCGCCCCGGCGCGGCTTCCGGAACCCCGGCGCCCGCCAGGACGTTCCGGGGATCTTGGCGCCGAACGTGATCTTGTCCACCAGCAGGAAGTCCCCGATCAGGAGCGTCTCTTCCATGGACCCGGACGGAATCCGGAACGCCTGCACCAGGAAGGTGCGGATGAACAGGGCGATTGCCAGTGCGTACACGACCGTACGGAAGTTGTCGCCCAGGCCACCCGCACGCTTGGGGGGCTTGCCCGATGGGTTCTTCGCCTTCGCCATTCGTTGCGGCTTCCTTCCTTAGAAACGCAGTCCCAGTTCCACGCTGCGCCCGCCGGGATCGACCCGCGCAAACAGCTCGCGGTCCCGGTCCAGGTCACCCTCGAAATCCCCGAGGTGGGCATCTATGTACGCATCGATCGCTCCGTAGAAGCCGGCCACGATCGCCCAGAACAGCAGATCGCGCCTTCGATCGAAGTGCTCCTGCGAGGTGACCTCGGCCCGATTCAGCGCCGACGCAACCACCGCGTTGTCCGTATCCAGCCCTCTCAGCCAGTCCGCCTGCCGCTGCGCTTCTCCGGCGCGCCGCGTCTCCAGGATCACGCGCGCGTAGATGTAGGTCTGGACCGAGAGCAGCGTGACCGCCTTGGTAGACCGGCCGTTCGTGAGCTGTCCCCAGGCCGGTACCGCGGCACTCCGGAAGGCGCGCTGCAACGGGCTGGGCGTTCCCGGCGGGACCACCTCGGCCCCCAGTGCGCCCGTTGCCCAGGTCAGCGCGACCAGCAGTGCCACCACGAGTTGGCGGGAATGTGTGGGAATCGAACCCACCTCGGATGGTACTAGCACCCGACAGAAGGATTTGAAGTCCTCGAGGTTCACCAGAACCTACCCATTCCCGTGTCTTCCTTCTGCCGATCGAGCCACCGCTCGCGGCCGTCAACCGGTCAACGCGACCGCTTCGATCTCAACGCGCACATCCAGGGGCAGCGTCCGCACGGCCACCGTGGACCGCGCCGGAGACTCCTCAGGGAAGTACCGGGCGTATACCCCATTCACGGCCGGGAAATCGGCCATGTCGATCAGGAAGACCGTGGTCTTCACCACCCGATCCAGGGAGCTCCCCGCGGCTTCCAGCACGGCCTTCAGATTCTCGAGAACGCGTTCGGTCTGCGCCTTCACGTCGCCGTCCACGATCCGCTGCTCACCCGGCACCAGCGCGATCTGTCCGGCCGTGAACACGAACCCGTTCGCCACGATCGCCTGATTGTACGGCCCGATCGCGGCGGGCGCCGCGGCGGTGGAGATCACGGTCCTGGTCAAGGTAGCCTCCCGTCAGGCCACGGGTCCGCCCGCGGCACCGCTTCTGCGGCGACCCATACTACTCGACCGTCACGCTCTTGGCGAGGTTGCGGGGTTGGTCCACGTCGCAGCCCCGCAGGAGGGCGATGTGGTAGGCGAGAAGCTGCAGCGGGATGACCGACAGGATGGGCATGAGGCAGGGAATGGTCTTGGGGATGTGGAGCACGTGATCGGCCTTCTCGCCGATCTCCATGTCCCCCTCCGTGGCGATCGCAATGACCCGTCCGCTCCGGGCCCGGACCTCCTCGATGTTGCCCACCACCTTCTCGTAGGCCCGGTCCTTGGGGGCAATAAAGACCACCGGCATGTTCTTGTCGATCAGCGCGATGGGGCCGTGCTTCATCTCGGCGGCCGGGTACCCCTCGGCGTGGATGTAGCTGATCTCCTTCAGCTTCAACGCACCTTCCAGCGCCACCGGGAAGTTGTAGCCGCGCCCCAGGTAGAGGAAGTTGTCGTGCCCCACGTAGACCTCGGCGAGCTTTCGGATCTCGTCTTCCTTGTCCAGAATCATCTGGATTCGATCCGGAAGCGCCTTCATCTCGTTGATGAATTCCATTCCGCGCGCGCGATCCATCTCGCGGACCCGACCGAACGCCAGCGTGAGCAGTGCCAGCACCGTGATCTGGGCGGTGAACGCCTTGGTACTCGCCACTCCGATCTCGGGACCCGCGTGTGTGTAGCAACCGCTGTCCGATTCGCGCGCGATCGTGGAACCCACCACGTTGCAGATGCCGAGCGCGCGCGCGCCCTTCATCTTGGCCTCGCGCATGGCCCAGAGCGTATCCATGGTCTCGCCGGACTGGCTGATCGCAATGGCCAGCGTGCCCGAGTTCACGATCGGGTTCCGGTAGCGGAACTCCGACGCGTACTCCACTTCCACCGGAATCCTGGCCACCTCCTCCAGCATGTACTCGCCGATGAGGCCGGAGTGCCACGATGTCCCGCACGCGGTGATGATGATGCGCTCCACGTTGCGCAGGTCCACGTCGCTCATGTCCACGCCGCCGAGATGTGCAGTGGCCGCGTCCTCGTCGAAGCGGCCGCGCATGGCGTTGTACACGGTCTCCGGCTGCTCGTGGATCTCCTTGAGCATGAAGTGCGAGTAGCCCTGCTTCTCGATCGCGCCGATCTCCCACGAGATCTGCTCGATCTCCTTCTCCACGGTCACGTTGTCCAGGCTCATGGTGCGGAACGAATTTCGCTCCACCACGGCCATCTCATGGTCGTCCAGGTAGATCACCTGTCGCGTGTGGTGCAGGATCGCGGCCACGTCCGAAGCGACGTAGTTCTGGTCCTCGCCGATGCCGATCAGCAGCGGACTGCCGTTCCGCGCCACCACGATCTTGTCCGGCTCGTCCGCGGAAACCACCGCGATTCCGTACGTGCCCTCCACGCGCTTGAGCGCGAGGCGAACGGCGCTCTCGAGATCGTCCACGTAGAAGTGCGCGATCAGCTGCGCGAGCACTTCGGTGTCGGTGTCACTGGTGATCACCACGCCGGTCTGTTCGAGCTGGTGCTTGAGCACACGGTAGTTCTCGATGATGCCGTTGTGGACCACGGCGATGCGCAGTCCCTGATCGGAATGGGGATGCGCATTCATGGTGGTGGGCGCACCGTGCGTGGCCCAGCGCGTGTGGCCGATCCCGATTCCGCCGCGCCGACCCATGTCGCCGTTGGACGCGATCAGTCGTTCCAGGTTGGAGATCTTGCCGGCCGCCTTCTTCGTATCGAGCTTCCCGTCCTCGATGACGGAAACGCCCGCCGAGTCGTAGCCGCGGTACTCCAGCCGCTTCAATCCTTCGAGAAGGATCGGAAGGATGGGCTGGCTGCCGATGTATCCCACGATTCCACACATTGCGCGTCTCCTAGGCCGTTTCCCCGGCACGTGTGCCGTCGACGATCTTCTGCGTTCGCTGCACGAGATCGTCCACCGCTTCCCGCGTCCCGGCCTCGGCCAGCAGTCGCAGGATCGGTTCGGTGTTCGACTTCCTCACGTGCACCCACCCATCGTCCACCAGGAGCTTGAGCCCGTCCGTCCGATCGACCCGTGCCGATGAAAAGCCGTGCTCGAGCCCCTCCATGATTCGATCGACATCCAGGCCGTCGATCTCGATCTTCTCTTTTCGCATCACCGTCGCCGGAATGCGGCCGGCCAACTCGGAGGCCGTGGCCCCGGTCTTGGCCAGGGCGGTCAGCCACAGGGCGATGCCCAGCAGGCCGTCCCGCCCGGGATTGACCGCCGGAACGATGACCCCCCCGTTGCCCTCTCCGCCGATCCGGGCTCCGATCTCCAGCATCTTCTCGGTGACGTTCACCTCGCCCACAGCCGTCCGGTGCACCCGGGCGCCATGGCGCTCGGCCACGGCTTCGATCGCCATGGTGGTGGACACGTTCACGACCACGTCGCCCCCCACGATCGGCAACACGTAGTCTACCACT
>BQJX01000159.1 GCA_021604925.1 Gemmatimonadota bacterium | reverse complement strand
AGGTAGGCGCACGCCGCCTCAATGCCGCGCTCCACCGCCAGCGTGTTCTGGCCCACCAGGATGGCCAGCGATCCGGGTTCCTGGATCACACCCCGCAGATCCTCGGTCGGCCAGGGGAGTCCGCCCGCCAGGTCCCGCGCGGAAGGCAACCGGCGCACGGTGAGGACCTCCTCCGCATCGAACCGGACCAGCGACAGCCGGTAGTGCTCGTGCTCGGTGATGCGCAGAACGTACTCGTCCGCTTCCACCCGGGTGGGGTCGGTGCCGCCCAGGGATTCCCGCACGAGATGATCGCGCAGGTTCTCGTAGTCCGGCTCCTCCAACCGCGCTTCGCTGATCGGAATGATCCGCCCCGCCACCTGGACTTCCGGCCGATCGCCGGCGCGCAGGAACAGGGTGGACTCGGGGGAATCGCGGATCGAAGCCAGAAGGTCGCCCAGCTGGATCCCCTGGGGGGAGCGGTGGGCCAGGATCTTCGACTCGGAGTCGAGTTGGCTGAAGAGTTCGTTCAGCAGGGTGGTGGCCTGCTGGGCCTCGTCCAGGTTCGCTTCGCCGTGGCCCTCCTCGTCGAGGCGGCGCGCGATCTCCATCATCAGGTTCTGCGTGGTGCAGGTAATGCGATGCGCCACGCTCGGCAGATCCGAGGAGAACGAGAAGTCGGCGTCCCGGATTGCGAAGATCCGCATCGCCGCGTCCTCGCCTTCGCGGTGCGCGGCATCCATGGCGTTGATCACCGTGCCCTGCTGGAAGTACAGGTACCCCTTGTCGGAGCCGTCGTCGATCCGGAGCATTCCCGTGGCCTCGTTCACCGAAAGGACCTGAACCAGATCGAAGAGGGAGAGGAACCGCGTGTTCCCGGAGAGTTCCACGTCCATCCTCTAGGGCCGACGAGGGGCGCCGGCAGTCGGTGCGGCGGAGCCCGACGGCGCGCCGGGAACCGGCGGGTGCTGGGACGGCTGAGGGGTTCCCGGGGCGTTGCCGGTCGCGCTCGACGTGCCCGCCGGACGCGCGGCCACGGTCGGCATGGGCGTGTCGGTAAAGCGCTGCGCCTCGGCCGTGGTCACGATGCCGTCCTTCACCAGCTTCACGAGCGCGTCGTCCAGCAACTGCATGCCGTCGCGGCGGCTGGTCTGGATCACGGACGGGATCTGGTGGTTCTTCTTCTCGCGGATCAGCGAACTCACCGCGCGCGTGCCCAGCAGGATCTCGACGGCGGCAATGCGGCCCGAGTCGTCCGCGCGGCGGAGGAGGCGCTGCGAGAGCACCGCCCGCAGGGATGAGGCCAGGGCGCCGCGCGCCTGCGGCTGCAGGTCCGCCGGGAACACGTCCACGATCCGCTCCACCGTCTCGGAGGCGGACACCGTGTGGAGCGTTCCCAGGACCAGCTGTCCGGTCTGCGCCGCGGTCAGCGCCAGATGCATCGTGTCGAAGTCGCGCATCTCGCCCACGAGAATGGTATCGGGGTCTTCGCGCAGCGCGGCGTGCAGGGCCGCCGCGAACGAGGGGGTGTGCTTGCCGACTTCGCGCTGGTTGATCAGGCAGTTCCGGTTCTGATGCACGTACTCGATCGGATCCTCGATCGTGATGATGTGGCGCCGCTGCCGGTTGTTGATGTGGTCCACCAGCGCCGCCAGCGTGGTGGACTTTCCGCTGCCCGGCGGACCCGTCACCAGGATGAGACCCTTGCGTGCCTCCGTAAGGTCGGCCAGATGCTGCGGCAGTCCCAGCTGCTCCAGCGTGAGGATCGACGAGGGCAGCAGGCGGAACGCGCCGGCCAGGCCGCGGTTCTCCTCGTAGACGTTGCAGCGCACGCGGAACAGCCCCTGGACGTCGTAGCTGAAGTCCACGTCCCGCTTCTTGGCAAAACGGGCCCGCTCGTCCTCGCCCATGATCTCCGTGAGGAGCATGTCCGCGAGTTCGCGGGTCAGCTCCTGGTAGGGGATCGGCTCCATTTCGCCGTTGCGACGGATCATGGGGGGAGCGCCTGTGGAGATGTGCAGATCCGAGGCGCCCCGCGCGTGGACCGCTTCGAAGATTGCGTCGATTCTCGCCATGTCGCCTTCCGGGGTGTCCGATCGAGCTTGCAGTGGGTTTCCGTGCTCTCCACCGTGAATCGGCCGGGGTCGCGTCGGAATGAAGGCGGGAACGGTCGCGATGAGAAGGACGCCCACCGTCGGCAAGGATCCGCAAAAGCGCTGGACTTGCGGCACGGAATGGACGAACAATTCAAAGAGGAAAACGTCGGTGCGGAGGGCATCATGAGCCACGTCATCCCCAAGCGCGAAGTCGGAGTTCAGATCCACACGGTGAGCGGAGATCTGCTGCAAGGCGAGGTCTTCCTGGATTTCATCGATGTCATCCATCGGGGCGAGCAGACGCTCCTCGACAAGTTCAACGATGACTTCGACTGGCTCCCGCTGCGTTCCCGCGAAGGTTTCACCGAGATCGTGAACCGGGACTGGATCGTGTCGGTGGAGCCGGCCCGGGGACTGCCGCTGGAGCTGGTCCGCAAGGAGAGCGGAGAGGTGTTCCGGCGCGAGCTGGTCCTGGTCAGGCTGGCCTCCGGCCGTTCGATCGACGGGCGCCTGGCCATGGACCTTCCCGACGAGTTCTCCCGCGTGTCGGACTTCCTGAACTTCCCGCAGAACTTCTTTGCGCTGGAGACGGACGACGGCCCGGTGCTGATCGCCAAGCGGCACGTACTGAACCTCCGGGCGCTGGAAGCACCGCCCGCCGCACCGGGCGGAAGCGAGTCCGGGTTCGGGGAGACGGCCTGATCACCGAGTCCCCGGAAGAGCGCTTCGAAACCGTTCGTCTTCGCCCGCCCCGCGCCACCCACGCCCTCCTGGCTGCGATCGGCGTCTACTTCGCCATGGTGTGGATTGCCGGCGGCAGCAACGATCTCGTCGTCCTCATCAACTTCGGGGCCAACTTCGGGCCGCTGGTTGCGGCCGGAGATCTCTGGCGCCTGGTGGCGTCCATCTTTCTTCACGCCGGGCTGTTGCATCTGGTGTTCAACGGCTACGCGCTGTTCGTGCTCGGTCGCAACCTGGAAGCCTTCTACGGCGCCTGGACGTTCCTGGCGTTGTTCGTGCTTTCCGGAGTGGGGGGCTCGGTGGCCAGCGCGGTGGTCTCCACGTCCGTCTCGGTGGGTGCGTCCGGTGGGATCTTCGGTCTGCTGGGAGCGTCGCTCGTGTTCGCGTACCGGCATCGGGGGGTGTTGCCCCGCCGGGTCACCCGCATCATGGGGACCACCCTGCTTCCGTGGGTGGCGTTGAACATCGTCCTGGGGGTCCTGGTGCCGCGCATCGACATGGCCGCGCACCTGGGCGGCCTTGTGACCGGGGCCGCGCTGGCCTGGTTCATCCGCCCGATCGCGCTGGTCGAGGCCGCCGGCTTCGCGGCGGTTCCCCCGCGGGCGCTGGTGAGCCTCACGCTCTCGCTCCTCATCGTATCCGGGCTGAGCGCCGGCGCCAACATCATGCGGATGCGCGGCGAGCACGGGCCGCTCCAGGATCCGCGCTTCATTGCCGCGCTCAGCGAACTGGATCGCGAAGAGGCACTCCGGGCGATCGACGCGCAGATGGCGAAGAACCCGGACGACATCTCGCTGTGGCTGGCCCGGGCGGTGGTGCGCGGGCTGGACGGGGACTGGCACGGCGCCATCGCCGACTATCGAACCGTGATCGAGATGGATCCCGGCGAGCACCGCGCGCTGAACAACCTGGCGTGGCTGCTGCTCGAGGAGGCGCCCGACGAGTTGCGTTCTCCGGACGAGGCGTTCGAGTTCGCGCGGCGGGCGACCGAGGCGGCGCCCAACGATCCCTATTCGGCGGGAACGTACGGCACGGCACTCCTGCGTGCCGGTCGTGCGGAGGACGCGGTGGAGTACTTCACGAGGGCGCTGAATTCGTCCCGCCCCGATCCGGACGAGGCGACCGATCGCTACCTGCTGGCAGTGGCCCTGCAACGGACGGGGCGCACGGAGGACGCGGTGGTGTCGTTCGAGGAGGCGGTGCGGCAGGATCCCACGAACGCCTACCGGCCCGAGGCGGAGTCCGCGCTGGCCGGGCAAACCCAGAGCGCCCCTTCGCTGTAGTCGAAGGCCACCACGGCTCCGTCGAACAGGTCGCCGCCCACGTTTCCCAGCGACTCTTCCAGCGCGAGGACGCCCTCTCCGGAGCGGGCGATCACCGCGGGGACCTCGCGGAACACCACGTCGCCGAGCGCCAGCGAACCCACCGTGACCCGGCTCATGGCCTCGCTTCCGCCGATTCCCGACAACGAGAACGAAGCATCTCCCGCACGATCCAGGTAGCCGTGCTCGGCCGCAAACGACGTGTGCAGGACCAGCGAGGTAGCGTTGCCCAGGTCGAGGACGAAGTTGCCCCCATGGATTCCGTCCACGGTGGCCTGGATACGGGGCACGTTCGCTTCGACCCGCAGGTCCACCCTGGAAGAGCAATCGCGCGGCGCGTACCCGCCGAGCGCGAACAGACCCAACGTTTTGTGCGCGTAGTCGATCTCCAGCGCGAACCGGCTCAGGAAGTCGTAGCCGAGGATGCCGTCAACCTCGTGCCCGGTCGCATCCCGCAGGGGGCCGAGCGGGAGGACCACCACGGTCTGGTCACGGATCTCCACTCCCGGCAATGAAAGCCGGGCGAGATCCACGTAGCCGCCCGCCTCGCTGCCGCCGGCTCCCCGCGCTTCCACGACTCCCCGCCGGCTCAGGGACAGCCGGTCGGCCAGGCGCGAGGAGAGCACGGTGGCGCCCGCCCCGGTGTCGATCAGGAACGTGGTCTCGTGGCCGTTCACTTCCGCCTGCACCATGAGCAACGCCCCGAATCTCCGCAGCGGAATCGAGGCGGCCCGTTCCGGATCCAGCAGGGCCGCGTCGGCCGGGTGACTGCCCGCCAGTAGGGGGAGGATCTCGTCGGGGTCGAGCGCATCGGGCATCTCCACGCCGGTCGTGGTGAGTACCAGGTCGAAGCGGGCGTCGCCGGAACTCTGGACCGATCGGAACGGCATGCGTACGCCGTCGAACGTCCGCCAGTCCTCGAAGGTGGTCGTGATCTCGGCGCCCTGCTGCCGCTGGCGAAGCAGCGACGGCAGCAGGCGTCCCTCCTCGTCGTCGGCCAGTTCCAGCACCCGCGCCGCGCCGTCCTGCTGCGGAAGAAAGCGAAGCGCGCCGGGCTCCCGTTGCAGGTCGAAGCCGGGCACTTCGCCTTCCAGGTAGGTGTGGAAGAGGAGCGAGTGGGCCAGACGATAGCTCGCGAGTTCGTCGCCGGTGGCGGAACGCACGGAGCCGTTCGGGTCCTCGAACCACGCCTCGTCGCCGATCAGCACGGCCACCTGGCGCACTCCGGCCATCTCCAGGACTTCCCGCAGCGCCGGAGGGTTCCGGGCGGCCACCGTGCGGGTGGTGCCGACGACCTGCCCGCCCATCTCGATGGTGCCCACGGCGCGGAACGCCCGGACCGCACGGGGATCGCGCCCGTCCGAAAGGCTGGAGTGGAGTTCGGCCAGGGAGGCGCCCACGTCCGGGGCCAGCGGAGTGGCCGTGACCGGCGGCGGCTGAGTCGCGAGACCTCCCAGCAGAAGAAGCAGGCAGGGCAGCAGGCGCCCCGCGCGAAGCGACATTGTCCGGCGCGACGAACGCGCATAGGATTCCGGCATGGTGCGTTCCCTTCCACTGTTCGCGGCGGCATTCCTGAACGATGCCGCACTGTACCTCATATTCGCCGCGCTTCCCTTCCGCGCGATCGAACTCGGCGCCGGCCCCCTGGGGCTCGGAACGCTCCCCACGCTCTACGCGGGCGCCTACATGCTCTCGGCCGCGCAGGCCGGGCGGCTATCGGATCGCTTCTCCCGGCTGTCCCTGGCCAGGGTGGGATGCGTGTGCTTTGCGCTGGGGACGATCGGTCTGGCGGCCGTTCCCTCCCTCCCGATCCTGTATCTCGTCACGCCGGCGCTGGGTCTGGCCATGGGGCTCTTCTGGTCGCCGATCCAGGCCGCGCTGTCCGATCGCGTGGCGGCAAGCGCTCTCCCGCGTGCGATTTCCGGATTCAACATGGCGTGGAGCCTCGGAAAGGGGACCGGGCTGGTCGTGGGCGGACTGCTCATCGATCTGGCGGCTCCGCGCGCGGTGTTCCTGGTGGCGGCGGTGCCGGTGCTGCTCACCGCGATCGTGCTCCCCCGAAAGGCCGTGAAGCCCGTCGACGGAGACGAGGCCGTGGGGTCCGCTTCGCGCCTCACCGATCGGCAAGTGCGCGTGGCGTGGGTGACGAACGCGATCGCCTTTGGCCTGGTGGGCACGGTGAACATGCACGCGCCGCGCTTCCTCCTGGACCTGGGGTCGCGCGCTTCCGACTTCGGGCTGTTGCTGGGGGCCGTCTTTGCGGTGCAGACGCTCACGTTTCTGGGGCTGGCTCGCCACCGCCCCGGCCGCTGGGCTTCGCCGCTGGCGTTGGTGTGCGGACTGGCGGCGATTCTGCTGTTCCTGTACGCGCCCGGCTCCGGGTGGCGGTTGCTGGCCGCCGTTCCCTTCGGGCTGGGCACCGGCATCGCGTACGACGCGTCGCTGCACGCGAGCCTGCATCGGCCCAGCGGTCGGGGTCGCGCCGCCGGTCTCCACGAGATGGTGCTGGGCGG
>BQJX01000158.1 GCA_021604925.1 Gemmatimonadota bacterium | reverse complement strand
AACGCGAAGCTCGGCCGGCGGATCCAGGTCCCGCAGGTGCCGGGCGGCGGTGCGGGCGTCGGCGTCGCGCCCGGCCAGCGCGGACGCCCTCATCCACGTTTCCAGGGTGGTCAGGTTGGTGCGACCGGTCAGATCGCACGCTCTCTTCGCCAGGCGCGCGGCCTCCGCCGGATCGTGGTACGGCGTTTCCCGATTCCAGATCAGCACGTCCGCCAGCGCACTCAGCGCGCCGATCTGCTGGCCGTCCAACTCCAGCGACTTCCGCAGCGCCGCGATCGCCTCTTCCCGCTGTTTCATTCCCAGCAGAAGGAAACCCAAGCGCGAGTGGGCCTGCGCATTCGCGGGGTTCGCCACGACCGCGCGCCGGGCGGCGTCCAGCGCGCTGCTCCCGTCGCCCTGCAACTGCGACACGCTGGACCGAATCAACCAGCCCGCCGACGAGTTCGCATCCATGCGGAACAGGTGATCGCTGAACGCAACCGCTTGATCGACCCGCCCCGCCCGCACAAGCGACGTTGCCTGATCGTAGAGCAGACCCTCCACGCCGGTCTTGTAGTCCAGCAGCCCGGGATTCCGCGGCTGCACGCGCAGACCGGCCAACGTGCTTTCGTATTTCCCCATGGCATCGCGCGAGTCGTAGGCGGCCAGCAGATGGTCCGAGGCGCGATGAACCTGCCGGTACTCCGCAAGCCAGAGCTCACGCTCCGCGTCGGTGAACCCGGTCCAGTCGATGTGGTCGTACACGGACTCCCGCGACAACTCGTAGACGAACTTCCGCAGGAGATCCTCGGGCGGGGCCACCTCGTCGCTGGAGAACTCGATGAACGGCCGATAGTCGCTGTTCACGGTACTGCGCTCGAGCAGGGGGCGCAGGTCGTTCTCGTCGGCAACGTAGCAACTGAGGACGTCCATGGCCGTGTTCACGTTCAGCGGCGCAAGGCTCTCCAGGACGGCGCCTGTCAACTCGGTCTCCACATGGCGCGGCGAGTAGTACTGCTGCTCGTTGGAAGCGATCACGAGAACCAGCGGCGCCGGATGAGGCGTGAGGTACCACAGCGTCACGTGCGGGTAGACCTCCATCTCGGTCCGGAGGACGCTCTCGAACACCTCGGTGGACATCCGATAGGTCGGAAGCCAGGTGGAGATCAGGCCGTTCTCGTTGAGCAGCGCCTTCGCGTCTTCGAAGTATTCGCGCGTATGCAACGACGCGTTGTCCGCAAAGTCACGCGGGTGGATGGAATCGTTGACGATCGCGTCGTAGCGTTCGTCCGTGAGATGCAGGTAGTTCTTGGCGTCCATGTAGATCATGTTGATCTCGTCGTCGAGACGATCGCCCAGGTTGATGTGGCGGAAGTGCGTCATCGCCACCTTCACGATCTCGCGCGCGATCTCCACGCAGTCGATGCGCTCAAGGTCATGCATGGCCAGGCAGGCCGTGGTCTCCCCGGAGCCGAAGCCCACCGACAGGACCCGCTTCGCCTGTCGGTTCAGGAGCGCGGCGAAGTGGCCCTGCATCTTCTGATCGCTCTGTTCCTCGTAGCTGTCGCCCGCCAGACTCTGTCCCGACGAGTACAAATGAAGGCTCTGATCCTGCCGGTCGCGGTGGAGGGACACGGTCGTGGTGAGGCCCTCTTCCACCGCCAGCAACTCCATGTTGCCCACAAAGAGACCGTTCTCGATGACCCGGGAGAAGAGGTCGCGCGGACCCAGGGCCGTCCCGATGGACAGGGCGACCGCGGCCACGACCAGTCCGAACCGCGGGACCAACCCACGACCGCCCGTGAACTGCATCGCGAGAACGGCGCCGGCCCAGAGCGTGGCCAGCCCGAGCAGCGAGATGGACATCTGCAGATTCAGCCCGGGAAGCAGCACGAATCCCGTGAGGACGCCGCCCGTGACCGCGCCGATGGTGTTGGCCGCGTACGCCCTTCCCGTGGACTGACCGACCTGGTGGAGGTGGTTCGCCCACGCCTGCAGCGCAATGGGAAATCCGAGTCCCATGATCGTAGACGGAACGATGAACAGCAGGAAGCTCTGAACGAACGGACGCGCCACCAGTTCCGGGATGGAGAGGGCGGCATACACGGGAACCAGGACGCGATCCACGTTGGGAAGAATCCTGGACGTCCAGACGAGGAGAGCCGGGAGGAACAGCAGACCGCAAAGCCCCAGCGTGAACAGCGTGATCGCCAGACCCATGGCGGGGTTCTTCAGGCGCGGCACGATCCGGCTGCCGATGGCGGCGCCGATCACGTTTCCGAGCAGATAGACAGTGAGCACGGCGCTGAACACGTAGGTGACGCCGCCCAGGAGGTGGACCACGCTCCGCATCCAGACCAGCTCGAACCCGATGGAGGCAAGCCCGCTCATGAAGAACGCACCGACCAGAAGGGGGAAGCGTCGGTCGCGAGCCGCGCCGGAGGTGGCGCTCGGCATTTCGGCGGCGACGTCCGGGACGGCAGCTTCGGTGGCCGCCTCGGTGGCCGCATCGGCTTGTCCGTGGTCCGCGTCGCGGGAGAGGAGCCATCCGCCCAACGCGACCAGCACGTTGAGGGCGGCCGCGCAGTAGAGCGTGCCCATCACGCCGACCGTGCGGATCAGCACGAACCCCGCAACGAAACAGCCCGCCGCGGCCCCCAACGTGTTCAGCGCGTAGAGGCGCCCCACGAGATGTCCGGCGTCCTTCTCGAGCGACGTGACAAAGCGGCCGAGCAGCGGAAGCGTGCTCCCCATCAACATGGTCGGGATGAGCAGCAGGATCGCGGAGACCACCACCTGCAGGGCCAGCAGCACCGCGTTCGATGGGTCGTACGTGCGATAGAACCAGGTGTACAGGTGGTCCATGCCGCGAAGGGCCGCCGGAAGCGCCAGCGCCGAGATCGTGACCAGGGTTTCCAGAATGGCGTACAGCCGAAGCCGGCGCCGCACTCGATCCGCGTACCGACTCATGATGAGCGCGCCGAGCGCCAGGCCGCCCATGAAGACGGACACCACCACCGTGTTCGCGTAGACCGTGTTGCCAAGAGTGAGTTTGAGAAGGCGCGCCCAGACGACTTCGTCCATGAGCGAGCACGCGCCGGAGGCGAAGTAGATCAGCATGATCCACGTGGTGGCGCGTCGGGAGACGCTCTTCGCGCCCTGCCCGGCCACCGAGGCGCTGTGAGCCATTCTCCTCCTCCGCGAGCCGGTTCATTGGGGCGAGTGGGGAACCCGCCCATGCGCGGATTCGGAGGGACCGACGCGGATGCTCTTCGGCGAGCTAGGGGCGGTTTCGCCCGCCGGTGCCGAGCGCGACCGAGCTGCAATGTGCGGAGGGTAAGAACTCCGTCGTGCGGCTGTCAAGATCGGTGTGGCTCGGGCCCAATGGCCGCGTGTTACGCTCGCTGCTGGCATCACGAACGGGTCTGCGACTACGGCCCCAGCAGCGTCACCCAGCAACAGGAGGCATTCATGCAGGACCGGTACCGTCGGCCGCTCTTCCTTGCTTTGCTCTGCGCCGCGGCATCCACCGGAGGATGCGGAACGGAAGTGGACGTGCGTGACCGGGACGCCGGCTCGGCGACCACCAAACAGATCGTCTCCGGGCTCCCGACCGTCGGGGTCCTTCTCTACGACAAGGTGCTCACGACCGAGGTCACCGCGCCGGTCGATGTCTTCACGAAGCACCCGGACGACAGCCCCCCGCTCTTCAACGTGATCACGCTTGCCGCTTCCACAGACCCCGTGGTCACCGAAGAGGGGCTCGCGATTGTTCCGGACTACACCTTCGCGACCTCGCCCAAGCTCGACGTTCTCGTAATCCCGAGCGCCTACGACATGGCCGCGCAGGTCAGCAACGAAACTCTCGTTCAGTTCATCCGGGACCAGAACCGCACGACGGCCTACACCATGAGCAACTGCGCGGGCGCTCAACTCGTCGGCGAGAGCGGCATCGCGGACGGAAAGCGAATCGTGACCTGGATCGGCGGTGGCGAGGATCTGCAGAAGACCTATCCGAATCTGAGCGTTTCGGACGACGCATTGGTCACGTTCGAGCGGGACGGGAAGTTCTTCTCCTCGAACGGAAACCTGGCCTCCTACATCTCTGCCCTCGAGTTGCTGGAGGAGATGACCAGCCGGGAGCATCGCCAGTTCGTGGAGTCGTACCTCTATCTTGGGCGCTTGCGGGACTGGGCACCGTCCCCTTGAGGGGGCTGTGAGCCCGCAGCGCCTCCCAAGGACCCCCAACCCCCTCCAGATCCCCTCCAGCCCCCCAGAACCCCGTCCCAGTTTCAACGCATCTTTCCACGGACACCTGTTACGCTCGCCCGGTCCCTCTCGTACTGATTCCCAGGAGACCGCATGAGTCGCGAATCGCCTCGACCGACCGCCTATCCCAGCGGGCTGGACGAGGAAACATTGCGGCGGGTGAGCCAGCGGGACCCGGAGGCCATGAACCGCTTCTTTGGCGTGTTCTTTGACCGGGTCCACGCGTACGCCACGCGGCTTCTCCGGGACGCCACCCTGGCGGAGGATCTGACCCAGGACGCGTTCGTGCGGATGCACAGTGCGATCGACCGATTGGATCCCATGCGGGATCCGGGCCCCTGGGTCTTCACGGTCGTGACGAATACCGTGCGGGACTACTGGCGATCGCGTCAGTACCGCACGAACGGACAGCACGTCTCGCTGGACGACGCGTGGGATGTGGCGTCGGACGTGGAGCGCACCGGCGGGGATCTTCTGCTGGAGCGCAAGGAAGCGGCGGCTCAGGTGCGCGCCGCCATGGGGCAGCTCTCACCGGCGGATCGAGAGATCCTGCTGCTGCGCTGCTTCCGGGAAATGGAGACATCGGACATCGAGGAGGTTCTGGGAATCAACGCCGATGCGGTACGACAGCGCTACTCGCGCGCGGTGCGCCGGTTGGGCGTGGCTTTCCGGGCCCTCCAGGAGCAGGATCAGGTGCCGAAATGAAGAAGGATGAACCCGTGCCGATGAATCCGGACGAGACGTTCGCCGAACGCTGGGTGGGAGCCGCTCCCGAACGAGCGCCGTCCGCCGAGGCGCGCGAACGGGCGCGTGCGGCGTTCCTGACCGGAGACCCGGCGGGCATCGTGCCGTCGTCGGCGCGTGGGCCCGTGCGGCGACGTCGGACCGCGTGGACGTGGATCGCGGCGGCGGCGGCCGCGGCGGCGCTCACGCTCTGGGGCACCACCCCTTCGGAACAGTGGACCATTACCACCGTGCAGGGCACCGCTCATCTGGATGGGCAGGTCGTTCACGTGGACGGGCGCGCCGGTTCCGGCAACGCGCGGACCACCAGCGATTCCTGGTTCGAGACCAGCCTGGGCGAACGGTTGCTGGTGCGCGTGGCGCCGGGCAGCCGCGTGGATCTGCCGGCCGGTCCGGGGCGCTGGTTTGCGGGACAGCGCACGCTTCGGGTGGAGGAGGGCGAGGTGTTCGCCAGCACGGGGAACGAGTCGCTGGGATTCCCATTGCAGATCGAGACGCCGGAGGCCACCACCACGATCGTGGGCACCACCTTCGCCGTGCGCCGCAACGAACTCGGCACGTGCGTGTGCCTCCTGGACGGACAGGTGGACCTGAAGGGCGCCCACGGCGAAGAGGTCTCGGTGCCCACTGGACGCCGGATCCAGATCTTCTCCGACGGCGCGGAGCCGATGGTGGAGGACCTGACGGCGGCCGAGAGCGCCATGCTGCTGGGGCTGCGGGAGCGTCGGGTGGCATCGCGCTGAGGTCGAGAATCTCCCAAAAAAACTCCCCTCCCCCCCTTGACCCCACCGATCCACGCCTTATATTTCGAACTATGTCGAAGTATCTAACTATCGATCCTACGGATCTCGCGGAGGCGTTTCGGGCACTGGGCAACCCCCAGCGGCTGCGGCTCTTCCTGAAACTGGCCGCCTGCTGCCGGACCGGCGACGTGTGCTGTGATGTGGACTCGGAGCGGCGGTGCGTGGGCGAGATCGGGGACGACCTGGGAGTGTCGGCATCGACCGTCTCCCACCATCTCAAGGAACTGCGGCAAGCCGGACTGATTCACATGGAACGCCAGGGGCGCAACATCCAGTGCTGGGTGGAACCCGCGACCATGCGCAAGCTGGCGAGCTTCTTCTCCCACGATGAGAAAGGAACCGAGTCATGAACAGAACCCCCCAGGACGTGCGCAAGGCCGTCCGCGAAAAGTACGGCCAGATCGCCCGCAACGAGGTGTCCGGGTGCGGTCCTGCGCCCAGCGGCGGCGGCTCCGTGAACGTGGAGTCCAAGGGCAGTTGCTGCACGCCCAAGGCGGAGTGGCCCACGAGTGAACGTCTCGGCTACGGCGCCGACGACCTGGCCACGCTCCCGCAGGGGACGGATCTGGGTCTGGGCTGCGGCCATCCGGGCGGCTTTGCCGGGATCGCGGAAGGCCAGACGGTGGTGGACCTGGGCAGCGGAGGCGGCATCGACTGCTTCCTGGCGGCGCAGGCGGTGGGCGCGTCGGGTCGCGTGATCGGCGTGGACATGACGCCGGACATGATCGAGCGCGCGCGGTCCGCGGCGAGTGACTCCGGCGCCACGAACGTGGAGTTCCGGCTGGGCGAGATCGAGAATCTGCCCGTGGCCGACGCGTCCGTGGACGTGGTCATCTCGAACTGCGTGGTGAACCTCTC
>BQJX01000157.1 GCA_021604925.1 Gemmatimonadota bacterium | reverse complement strand
CGATCGATGCCGAGCAGGTGGCGGCGGCCCTGGGCGTGGACGTGGACCCGGACGACAAGGCCGGCGAAACGCATCGCAAGGAGATGGAGTCGCAGCGGGACTCACTGGTGGAAGCGATCCGAACGAAGTGCACGGCGCTGCAGAAGGATGAGGACGAAGCCGAGGCGTTCGAAGCGGCGTACCGAGAGCTGGACCGCTGGTCGGACATGGAGTCCGAGGACAACGCTCCGCTCCTGATCGAGCGCGAACGTCGCCGGGGCCGCCTGGCTGTGGCACTGCAGACGTTGAACGCGCGCATTGAGGACCAGCCCACGGATCGCAAGCTGCGGGAGCAGCGCGGCGAACTCCTGGAAGAATTGGGCTGGTCGGATTGGGTGGCGTACGAGGATCGCTGGATGCTGCGTCGCTTCCCGACGGAGTACGCACCGTTCTAGTCGCGGAACGCCGCGGCGCTTCGGGCGTCGCGGCGGCATGGGTGCGGCGGGGTGAGCCGCCGCCGCGGTTCTACTCCTCGGCTTCGTCCGGCACTTCGATCCCGAGACGATCCAGGGCGGCGCGCGTCACGTCGCGGTCTTCGCGACCGTAGAGCACCACCGACGTACCCGATCCATCCACCGCATTGAGGATCATGTCGTATCCCATCTCGGTCGCGATCTGGCGAAGCACTTCGCTCAGCCGCTCCACCACGGGATCCATGAGTTCCGCGCGCTTCTGTCCCATCTTCCGGTCGGACTCGGCGGCCAGCTTGCGGATCTCCGCGTCCAGGCGATTGAGCTCCGTCCGGAACGCCTCCAGCTCGGCCTCGGGAGCGCCGGCGGCGACCGCCTGCTGGGCCTCCTCCAGCTTCTGCTGAGCGTACTCCTCCTTGGTGCGCAGGCTCTTGCCGAGCCCTTCCTGGAAGGAGCTCATGGTCCGGTTGGCCTGGGCGGTTTCGGGCATGAGCGCCAGGATGAGTTCCACGTTGGCGTAGGCGATCTTGTCCTGGGCGGTCGCCGCCAGCGGAGTGAGCAGCGCAAGAAAGAGAGCGGCGGCAAGGCGCATCGGAGTCTCCAGGGAGTTCGGGAAAGGCCGGGATTCAGGGCCCCAGCGTACCGCATGCCGTGAAGAGTGCCCAGAGCCTCATTCGCCGTGGCGGGTCCGCGCGAGTGTGTCTATCCTGTCGGGAGTTCTGCGAAAGGAGCCCGAAATGCTGATTCCTGCCCGATTCGAGGTACACCTCCGGGCCCCGGCCCTCCGGGTGCCGCTGGCCGCCGTTTCGCTCCTGGCCGCGGCCATGCTCACGGGCTGCGGTTCCGGGGAGCAGGAGGCCGAGCCGGAAACGCTTCCCGAAGAGACCGAGGAAGCGCACGTTCCGGCCATGGAACAAGTGCAGCTGGACCCCGTCACCACGATCCGGCGGCTCTCCGACGCGGAGACCGATGAGTTCGTAGGTGGCTGGTCGCCGGACGGCAAACGTATTCTTTACGCACGGCGCGATCCGCGAGGCGTGGACATCCACGTGCGCGACCTCGACGGCAGCAATGACCGCAACCTCACGGATGCCACCGGCGCCGACACCGGGGGCGATTGGAATCGGGACGGCACGAAGATCCTGTTCACCTCGAATCGATCGCTGCGCAACAACGTCTGGATGATGGATCCCGACGGATCGAATCCGATCAACCTGACCAACTGGACCAGTCGCGATTGGCTCCCCGCGTGGTCGCCCGATGGCAAGAGCTTCGCGTTCACGTCCAACCGGCGCGGAAGCGAGGACATCTACCTGGTGGACCTGGCGGTGGCACTGGACCCGGACTCGGACGGCACCGAGGCGTTGCGCCTCACGGAGAACCAGGACTACGACGCGGGGCCGCGATTCTCCCCGGACGGCACGCGCCTTGCCTTCCACCGGTCCAAGGCGCCCAGCCAGTTTTCCATCATCGTGATCAACGTGGACGGCACCAGCGAAGTGGAGCTGACGGATCCCAAGCTGAACACCATCTATCCCGACTGGTCACCGGACGGAACCCGCATTGCCTACTGCTCCAAGCAGAACGGGCACTTCGACATCTACATGATGAATGCGGACGGCACGGAGCAGACGCGGCTCACCGTGGACCACGGAAAGGACTTCCTGCCGCGCTGGTCTCCGGACGGGCGCACGATCCTGTTCCACTCCGACCGGAACGGCACCGAGGACCTGCATCTGCTGGATGTACCGGAGTAGACGCCTAGCGAATGCGCACCACGCGGCTCACGTGGGAGCCCGCGCTGGTGTGCAGCCTTGCAAAGTACACGCCGGTGGCCACGGGAGTTCCGGAGGCATCGCGACCGTCCCAGGTGGCGGCACCGATCGTCCGGTCCGCGGTGCCTCCCGTCGGTTCTAGTTCCCGCACGCGGCGCCCGGCCACGTCCACCAGCTCCAGGCTTAGCGCGCGTTCTCCCGCGGGCAGCGACCACCGCAGGGAGGTCACGGCGGCCGACGGATTGGGGGACACGCGGATCGCGTTCCCGGCCCGGGTGGCCACGGTCGGCGCGCCGGTCGCATGTCCCGAGGCGTCCAGGCCGCGGATCACTCCCCAGCCGTAGTCGTTGTCCGGGGCGCCGGCCTGCGTGGCCGTGGACCGGAGCGCTTCGCGGATCTCCCACGGTCCCCAGGCGGGATGCGCTTCCTGAAGAAGAGCGCCCACGCCGGCCGTGATCGGGCACGAGAACGACGTGCCGTTGCCGCGCGAGTACGACACGTTGTCGGTCGCGAGCGCGAAGTACGTGGCCACGCCCATGGCGCACACGTCCGGCTTGGTCCGCCCGTCGATCGAAGGGCCGTGCGAGCTGAACGAGCCCAGCGTGCCGGTCGAGTCCACGGCGCCCACCGCGATCACGCTGTCCCCATCCGAAGGCGGGCCGATGTAGAACCAGTCCTGCGATCCCCAGTTGCCGGCCGACGTGAACACACTGATCCCGTTGGCGGCGGCCAGGTCCGCGGCAATCGTGATGGTGGCGGTGTCTCCGTCCAGGTCGTCCCACGTGTACCAGTCGATGTAACTCAGCGACGACGTGATGATGTCCGCCCCGAGGCTGTCGGCCCACTGCGCCGCGGCGGCCCAGTTGTCCTCTTCCGCCGGGGTCTCGCTGGCCAGCGTCTCCGTCTTGCCCAGCAGGAACTCGGCGCCGTACGCGGGCCCGATCAGGTTGCCCGGATCAAAGCCGGCCAGGATGGAGAGGACGTAGGAGCCGTGGTTGTGCTGGCCGGACACGTCGCCGGCCTCGTTCTCCGTGTTCGCGTCGCCCTGCACGAAGTCCCACTCCGCCACCACGTTCACTCCGGTCAACGCGGTGTGTGAGCGTCGAAACCCCGTATCGAACACGGCCACGCGCACACCCGCCCCGGAGAGTCCCTGATCGTGCAGCTGGTCCACCTGGATGGGAACGAGCTGGGACGCGCACTCGCCGTAGTTGAGGCTGCCGCGGAGGTGGGGGTTCGGGCCGCGACCGTCGGAGGGCGAGGCGCCGTCCGGGGCGATGCGATCCGGCAGAGTGCGATCCGGCGTGATGCGATCCGCAGTCTCCGGCTCCCAGGTGCGATGAACCTGCTGGGCGACTCGCCGCACGCGCGCCACGAAGCGCAGCTCCCGGATCCGGGCCACCTGGCTGTCGGTGGCGTTGACAGTGACGGCGTTGAACCAGCGTAGGCGGTGACGTTCCGTGGCGCCCGTTCCGATCACGGCGCGGACGTAGTCCGGGGAGACGGGGAGATCCAGGAAGTCCACCGGAGTGTCGCCGCGCACCTTCTGGCGTCGCGCCAGTGCCCGCGGCGTCAGCATCTCGGCGGCCCGGTCCAGGGCGCGATCCTCCTCCAGCACGGAGTCGAATCCCTTATCGGAGAAGTAGACCCACCACGCGTGCGTGGACTCGGCGGTCGCGTCCACGGCGTTCCCGAGCAGCAGGGCGATCGCGACGGAGAGCTGCAGCAGCCAGCAACGATGCATGTTCCACCTCCTGCACCCAGCTTACCACGCGGCGCGGCCGAGTTCGATGCGGTGGCCGGAGCGGGTGGAGGTCCGGCGCCCTCGCCGTCGAAGGGCGGCCGAGCCTCGTCGGTTGGGGCGGGTCCCTACAGGTGGAACTGGTACTGCAACTTGGCGAACAGCTGCCGGTCGGAGGTCTGCCAGTCGTTCTGCTGGATGGCGTCGTAGTCCTCGGCCAGGAACCGCTGCTGGCGGCTCGTGGCGCCCAGGAAGAACATGGTGAACGGGTTGACCCGGTACGTCAGCAGCGGTTCGATGTCCACCCGGTTCCCGAAGTTGTTGTGCTGAACCACGAGCCGCAGGAAGAGCTGCCGGGTGAAGTTCACGTCCGTCCGGGTCCTCAGGATGTAGCCGGAGAACAGGTTCTCGTCCCGCTCGCGGCTGTCCATCCGATTGCGATCCAGCGAGACGTTCAGCTCCACGCGCTGCGACGGCTTGATGCGAACCTCGGCCGACCAGTTCTTCTGGTCACCCAGTTCCGGCTCTTCCAGGTCGCGATAGATCCCCTGCCCCACGTTTCCGCTGAAGCCGAAGCTGAACACCTCGCTGAACCGGCTGTTGAACCAGAAGCTCCAGACCCGGATTCCCGGAAACACTTCGGGGCCGAACCGTTCGCGGCTGAACAGATACTGAGTGCCCACATTGGTCTGCCCCTTGGTGTTGAGCCAGATCTCGGGGCGCACCCACTCGTCCTTGAACGTGCCGGCGGAACTCCACACGCGACCGATGGATGCGTTCGTGCCCCACTCCGACACCCACTCCGTGTTCGGCGAGAAGTCCACGCCGTTCCAGAAGGACGCCTGTCGGAAGTCGTTGCGCGTGGTGAAGCCGTTGTCGGTGCGGAACTCGGGCGAGTAGTCCCAGTAGTCGAAGTCCGCGCTGTAGGTCCGGGCGGATCGCTCCAGGCTCGCGTAGATCCCGTGTCCCCAGTAGGTCTCGCCGTCCAGCGCCTCGGTGTGGCCGTCGCCGAACGTCCCGGTCAGGTCCTCGTTCTCGATCGTGGCCTCCTCGGTGCGACTGGCAAGGCCCTGGACTTCCAGCCGGTAGTTCCCGAGCCGGTACAGCCCGTCCATTCCCATCGTGCTGCCGCTGCCGTCCCCGTCCAGGCGACGATCCGTGGCCAGCGCCCCGATGAACGACTCCTCGTGAAGGGAACGACGAACCCGGAGGATGTTGCTGATGCTTTCGCCGCCCATCTCGAACTCGCTGCGCTCCTCGAACGGCACGATGATGGGCGAGTTCTCGTCCTGGGCGAACGTGTACACCACGCTGGTCTTCGAGTACTGGCCGGTGAACTTGGCGGCCACGTTGGGATCATTGATCGAGCGCGTGTAGATGGCGCTCACCCAGGTGTCGAGCAGATCGCTGCCCTCCTGGAAGAACGGTCGCCGCTCCGGAAAGAACAGGGCAAACGTCTGGTTCACGTCGATGCGCCCGGCGTCCGATTCCACCTGGCTGAAGTCCGGGTTGACGGCGATCTCGGCGGTGGAACTCGACGATACCGCGTACTTCACGTGTGCGGACGCGTGCGCGTCGGGGCTGTGATTCTCGAAGGCCGTGTCCGGATCCCCTTCGCTCGCCTGCGTCCCGATGGTGCTCACGATCAACTCCACCGGTCGTCGGCCGGAAGCGGCTTCCAACCCGGTCAGGCTGCCCCACTGACACATGAAGCACGGGTTGTCGCGATCCTGGGCGGCCCACGCGTAGCGCCGGCGGACGTCGCGCTGGTGGTCGCGCCAGAAGTTCACCCGCCAGGTCTGCTGCTCCTGGTCCGGGATCCGCAGACTGGAGAAGGGAATCGCGATCTCCACCTGGTAGCCGGACTCGGTCACCTTGCCCTCCGACAGCCAGATCATGTCGAACGAGCCGTCTTCGTTTCCGTCGGAACGCATGCGCAGGTCGCCCTGGATTCCCAGCGGATTCACGAACAGCTCGTAGCCGGAGCTCTGGTCGCCGTAGGGATCGATCATGATTCCGAAGTAGTCGTCCTGGAAGATGGCATCGCGGTCGCAGATGGAAGCGCGCACTTCTTCCGGATCGTCCTGCGCGATCAGCGCCACGTAGAGATTCTGGTCGTCGAACATGACCCAGGCCTCGGAGGAGACCGAGGGCTCGATCTGGTCGCCGGGGCTCACCTCGGCAAAGTTGGTGGCACGCGCCGCCGAAGCCCACGCGGCCTCGTCGAGCGAGCCGTCGATCTTGACGGGGCCGGTCGCCCTCTCGACTCCGAGGGTAGGCAGGAAGTTCGGCGCGAATTCGGCCAGGGCCGGGAGGGGAGAGCACAGCAGTGCGAGCGAGAGGCCCGTCACCAGTCGGGAGAGCATGGACGTCGTCATGGCATCTTCAGGGGCTGGAGGAATCAGGGCCCGGGCGAAGAACAGGGGCGGAGCGTGGGCTCGTATGGTGGTAGGACGACGATTTCGCGGAGAGCGTTCAACCGGCCGCGGAGTGGGTCCCGCACTCGAATCCGGCCTGAGAGTCCCCCCGGGGCCCCCTGGGGTCAAGGAGGGCGCGGCGGGACTGGGAGCGGGCGCCGGAACTAGGGGACGAGTGGCGCGTCTGCCGGGGTCAATGCGGTGTGCGCAAGGGTGCGCCACGCGTCGGGGTCCGCGGCCTCGTCCCGCTCCAGGCGGTGGGCCACGGAAAGGGCCACGGCCGGGATCGCGAGCGGAAGCGGGCCGGCCGGCACGCCCACATCT
>BQJX01000156.1 GCA_021604925.1 Gemmatimonadota bacterium | reverse complement strand
CCGGAGCGCCACTCACGTTCACGATTTCCACGAATTCGTCGTCGGAGGTGTGCCGCACGCCGTCCCCGTTGGCATCGCCGCCCGGCTCCGGACCCGGGTCCGCCAGGATCTCGTTCAGGACGACCGCCGAAGAACCGCTGCCCACGGTGAGCTCCACATCGTTCGTCTGCGCCAGCAGTGCCCCGTCGGAGATCCGAACTCCCAGCGTGATCTGCGTGCCGGCCGGCTGCGCCGGCACCGTGGTCTCCCAGGTGCCCAGTTCCACGTCGCCTTCGACCCGGTCCAGGGGCACGTCCGCCTGGGGCACCCCGCTCAGCGACCAGAGAAGGGTGCACGCGGCGATCCCGTCCGTATCCCCGGCCCGCGCCGTGACCACCACCGCATCCGCGCTCGTGGGGAACTCCGGGCTCACCTCGAACGACAGGATCTTGGGACTGGCCTCGCCCCCATTCTCGCCGCCGGGCGTGGGCTGCACGCCGCCGGCGCCGATCTCCAGGGCGTCGAAGGGTACGAAGTCCCCGGTAGCGTCCGGCATCCGGCCGAAGGACACGTCGGCCGAGGTCGCCCCGTACACATGGCTGTCCACCTGCGTGGTGGTCCCTCCGGCGGTCTGGAAGAGCGAGACCGTGTCCCCGGAGTTGTTGAGCGACAGACCCACCGCGGAGTAGCCGTTCACCACCTCCCAGTCCACGGCGAGTTCTCCCGTGAGAAACAGGTGCTCTCCCGGGGCCAGGATTCCGTCCAGGCCGATCCGCGGCGTGCCGGTGGCATCCGTGACCAGGTACCCCGCCAGGTCCACCGGAGCCGCCCCCGCGTTCACCAGTTCAATCCACTCATCCTCGGACGACGAGTAGCTTCCGTCGTCCGTCCAATCGGCGCCCGGCGCCGGAAGCAGTTCGTTGATGACGACCTGTGCGGTTCCGGCCAGCGGAGCGGCAACGCACAGCGCGACAAGCAGGATGACCATTCGCATTGGTTTCCTCCCGGGGAGAGTGGGAACTCACGGGGAGGTATGGCGTGTTCGGGGAGTTCCGGATCCCGTTCCTGATCCGGGACGCGAAGGTAGGATCCGGCCGAAGTCGGACAAGAGGCGAAGTCGCGTTGGGCACAAAAAAAGGCGGGAGACCGAAGTCCCCCGCCCCGTGTCGCGCCGAAGCGCGGCGAACTACTTGTACAGGGCCTTGGTGGCGCCCCAGGTGTTCTCGTCCACGCTGACGGGACCACAGGAGTTGCCCACGCACGGCGAAGCGTACGCCTGGCTGTACACGCCCGTGTCGCAACCGGGGCCCGTGGGCTCGGTTCCGTCGAGGCAGATGATGCCCCAGGCGCCCGTGCAGTCTTCGCAACGAGCCACGCCGGCCGGATCGAAGCTGCCGTCCGGACCGATGAACGGCGCACCGTAGTAGGTGAGGTCGCCAGGCTGACCCATGCCCACGGCGTCCACGATCGTGCCGATCGGGCCATCCGCGTTGCCGTCGTCATCCGCGTCGATGTCCATGCCGACCACGGCCGTCGAGTTCAGCACCAGCAGAATGGTCTTGCCGCCGTTCTCGACGCTCCGGTCCAGGAGTTCATCGGCACACGTGATGGCCGCGTGACCGATGGTGTAGATACCGGACGCGCCGATCACACCGGCGAGGTTGTGCACGTGATCGATCGTTCCGGTCGACGACGTGGCGTCGCCCTCGATCTCCACGATCGAGTAGCCGCTGAGGTCCGTGAACGGGTCTCCACAGATCTCAATGAACTCATGGTCGTCGCCGCTGATGTCGTTCGAAACAATCTCGTTCAGCTGCGGAGCCTGCGCAAACGCCAGCGAGGCGAGCGAAAGCGTGGCAGCGCCGACGAGAAGAGTGATCGTAACCTTCTTCATTGGATTCCTCCGAAGAGTAGACGTACTTCCCACCCTGGGGGCGGTCGAACCAGCAGATCGGTACCTCCGACCTGTGTTTCCGCTCCGGCTCGAGCATCGGAGCGGAGATCCGGGGGCGAGCCCCGGAGGTGAGCCGGGGAGGACCGAAGTCCTCCCCGACGTTTCCTGCTAGCGGAGCACGATGGCCTTCCGCGTGGCCGTCTGGTCCGCCGCATCCAGGCGGTAGAAGTAGACGCCCGACGCGACTTCGAGTCCGCTGTCGTTGCGGCCATTCCACGTCACCGTGTGGGCTCCGGCCTCGGTCATGCCGTTCACCAGCGTCCGCACGGCGCGACCCTGCACGTCAAAGACGCGAAGCGTGGCCGGCTGCGTGCTCGGCAGCGCGAACGAGATCCGCGTCGCCGCCCGGCTGAACGGGTTCGGCGTGTTCTGGGCCAACTGGAAGCCCAAACCGGCCACGAGCCCCGGGTTCACGCCCACCGCGTCGTTCGGATCGAACGGAAGAATGTCCGAATCGTTCCGCGGCAGGAGGATGTAGTCGCCGAACGCGAAGCTGCCGATTCCGCGGTAGGTGAACATGTCGCCCGCCGTGGGCGCATAGGTCAGTCCGCTGAAGCGGGTCTCGTCGTCGACCAGCGTTTCCTGGCCGGTCGTCGGCGCGGTGTTGTCCAGGTAGTACTGGCCAAAGCCGGCGGCCGCGTTCGTGACCGTCGAACCGTCGAACTGGATCAGCACGCTCTCCCACGCCTCGGATGCCGGCAGGACGCCGGTCGAATCCGGGAGGAAGTCCGACGTGTCCAGCGAGAAGCCCTGGATCTCGCCGACCTGCCCGTGATTCACGTAGGCGTCGGTGAAGTGCATCCGGCACTGCGTGAGCCCGAAGAACTCATCGACGTCACCCGACACGGTCACCGAGTCGCCCAGTTCCAGCGCGCCCACCAGGCTTCCGCCCGAGAAGACCTGGATCCCGTGGAATGCCGGATCCGTGACCCAGTTGTTCTGGAGGGCGAAGATGTTGTCCGCCGTCGTTCCCGGAGCCATGGTCACGATCCCCGAGAGGTTCGTGGGCAGCCCTTCGAATGCGGAACTGTCGGACGTGGCCGACGTGTTGGACTGCACCGTCTCGATCGTCTGGAGGCCCACCCGGAGGTCGAAGTCCCCGACCGAGGGCGACTGTCCGGTGAAGCCGGAGTTGTCCGTGACCTCGATGTGGTAGTCCAGGATGGTGCCGTTCGCGAACGGCCCCACGGACGCCTCGTACGTGCCGGCGTTGTCCACCATGTCGGTGGAGTCGTAGGTGCCGCCATTGTCGGTCGAGAAGTACAGCTTGCTCCGGGTGATGGTGCCGTTGTCGGTGATCAGCGCGGAAATCGTGATGGCGCTGGCCGCCGTGGGCGGGATCGGAGCGTAGCGAACGGTGCTGACCAGCGGCGGACCCTGGATGTCCTGGTCGTCGCGCGGCTGCAGGACCCGCTCGCTGAAGGCGTACCCCACAATGCCCTCGATCGCGTCCAGCGAGTCGCCGATCACCGGAGTGTAGTTGATGAACGCCTCGTCCCCGATGGTGGCGGTGCCCGTACCGTCACTCACGTGCCAGTTGCCGAATCCGTCGTCGTCCAGCGTGACCGTCACGCTGTCCATGTGGACGTAGACGCCTTCCAGCGCCTCGGCGATGGGCGCACCCGTCGTGAGCTGCGAAGCCGTCACGTCCGTCGGGGCCGGGAGCGGCCGATTGCTGTCCAGGACCTGCGCGGCAGCGTTGCCGAAGATCTGGACCTGCGTGTAGCCGAAGTACTCGCCCACTTCGCCGGATACCCGGAGACTGTCGCCACGCTGCACGTTCAGCTCACCCAGGAAGTCGATCACGGTCACGCCGTTCCAGAAACCGGGACCCGACTGCATCGTGATGAGATTGTTCGACGTCGTGTTGAACGGGCCCGGCTCCGTGGTCACGGTGCCTTCCACGTTCACTGCCGTGCCGACGAGCGCGGAGAACCCGGTATCGCTGGCCGGCGAGTGGAACTGCACGTCGAAGATCGTCTGCGTTCCCCACGCCAGCGAACGCGACTGGTAGTCGGGGTACTTGCTCACGCCGACCCCGGCGGCCGTCCCGGCGTCCCGCGCGCGCACGAAGTACGCCACCTGGTCGCCGTCCAGCTGCGCGGGAATGGTCCCGGCGTACTGATCGGTTCCCACCGAAGACATGGACACCGAGTCCGCGGGGCCGCCGTTCACGGAATAGACCACGAACATGGCGCCGATTCCGTCCGAATCCGTGGCCACGATGGAGACGTCCACGGTCTCGGTCGTCTTGGGCGCAGGGTTGCTCAGCGCCATGCTGGAGAGCAACGGACCCGCGTTCGCGATGTTCGCGGCGCCCGGCGTGGTGGTGCCCAGGAACAGGTCCGCGCCGCTGTTGTTCGTGTCCGTGCCGGAGGCGTCGCGGCACAGGGCCTGGCCGATCCCGGGCAGACCGAGGAACGCGTCGTTGTCGCTGCTCCCAACGCCGGTGCAGGCGTCGACGAGACAGGTGGACGGCTCGCGCCACTCGATCTCATCCACGACGGTGCCACCGCCGCCCGGATCACCGTTGTACAGATAGAGGGCCTCGTACTGGTTGAAGGTCCCCGCGCACGTGGCGCCGTAGCCATCGTCCGAGGCGCTCGCGCCGACCAGACCGATCTGGTCGTTGAACGACTCGGGGGTCAGCAGGATCAGGTTCGGCACCGACGGATCGTCCGTGTCGTGGCCGAAGCTGAGATCCACCATCTCGTAGTCGGGATCGAATCCGAAGCGCTGCAGGAAGCCATCGTCCTCATCCCCGGGGACCGTGTCGATGTTGTCCTTGGCGATGACGAGGTAGTCGCCGGCCGCAATGGATGCGCCGGACGGGAACTGCCAGTGGTCCTCCCCACCGCAGGTTCCGTTGAACTCGGTGCCCGTGATGACCCAGTTGGTCAGGTTCACGGCGGAGCCGGTCGGATTGTAGAGTTCGATGAACTCGGCACCGTCGAACAGCGATCCGACGTCGGCGAGGATCTCGTTGATCACGACCTGCGCTGACGCTGGAACGGTGAACGCCAGCGTGGTCAGGGACAGTACAAACCCGGTGACATTTACTCGCATTGGGGAATCCTCTCAGGGGTTAAACGGGCCCCGACATTCGCTTATCTGGTTGTCAGATTCTCGACGGCTCCGGCCACGTGGCCCCCTGGGCCCTCAGGCCCTTTCCGAGCTGGGACGGACGCGTGGACTGCACCGGAGAGACCGATTTTGGCCAAACTGGCCAGAATCCGGTCATTCCTCTCCAGCAGTAGAGAGTACCAGAGTTTGACATCCGATTCCATGGGGAGCCCCGCCATTCCGGGGGTTCCGGTGCCGATTCCCGTGAAAAGACGGTGAAGAAGCGGCCTACGGGGTCGTCCGGAGCGAGGCGGCTTTCATCTCGGGGGTGGGCTCGGAGTCATCGTCGCGGGTCCAGCGGCCATCGGTCCCCGGGGTCAGGGGCGAGTGGCGCTTGATCCAGTTTTCCAGCGACTCCCGCATGGTCTTGCCGGTGTAGGTGATCTGCTCCGCCGGCACATCCGGCAGCATCGACAGATCGGCGTTTCCCTGGGCCAGGAAATCGCTGGTCACGACCTTGTAGCGGGCGTCCGGCGACCAGGGCTGTCCCCCGATCTCAAGCCGGGTGACCCGATCCCAGTCCGGCCGGGTCTTGTTGTACACGACGGTTCCCCCCGCGATATAGAGCCCATGGTGATCCGCACTCACGCGCGCCTCGATCACCTGGCGGAGAAGGGTGCCGCTCATGTCAAAGACGACCATCTTGTTGCCGAACGGGAGCACCTGGAAGGCGTCGCGGGGCGTGATGGGTCCCGGTCCGAACTCCTCCCGGATGCCGCCGAGATTGGTGAACGCGAAGTCCGCGCCCGACTCCTCGAGCATGGCATCGCACACGGCATTGCCCATGGGCGTCTCGCCGTCGCCGCTGCGGGTGAACTTGGCGGTGGCGCGGCCCAGGACGATGTCCATGCCCTCCTCGGCCTTGGCCACTTCGGCCGCGATGTCGCGTCGCATCTCCGGATCCGGCCAGAACTGATCCTCGAACAGCGTGACCAGGTAGCCCCGATCCGACCAGAACTCGTAGTCCACGATCTCGCCCGTCTCCCGATCCACGTCCAGCGTCACGATGCCGGCGCCGGAGCCGCGGCCGTAGGTCTGGAAGAGGAGCGTGTGGTTGCGATCGTCGGCGTAGGCCTCGTCGAAGCCCTTGTGGATGTGCCCCGAAAAGAACGCGTCGATCCCGGCCACCGAATGCGCCACGTCGATGGCGGTGCTGCGGGGATCGTCCTCGGCCGGCCAGCCGTTCTCGGTGCGGTAGCGCAGCGCCTCTTCCGGATCGTACGGCACGCCCACGTGGCCCACGCCCAGCACGAGATCCACGCCCTGCGCCTCCAACTCCGCCACGGCCTGACGGGCGGCCGGCGCCATGGGCACGAACTCCAGCCCGGCAATGTTGGCCGGGAAGCTCATGTTCACGGTCTCCGGCGTGATCAGGCCGAAGATCCCGACCCGGAATCCGTCGAAGTCCTTCACGATCCAGGGCTCCACGCCGTCCGGCACGCGACCCGTCTTGGTGTCGATCAGGTTCGCGGCCAACACCGGGAAGCGTGCGCGCTCCACCAGCGCCTCGCAGTTCTCGCGGCCCTCGTCGAAGTCGTGGTTGCCCAGCGCCATGGCGTCGTAGCCGGCGGCATTCATGAAGTCGATCACGGCCCGGCCCTGCGTGGTGGTCCCGATGGGCGTTCCCTGGAAGATGTCGCCCGCGTCCAAGAGG
>BQJX01000155.1 GCA_021604925.1 Gemmatimonadota bacterium | reverse complement strand
GACCGGCGCGGTGGACACGGCCGGGGTCGCGGGCGCGGGCCGCGCGTCGGCGTCGACCGCCGGCTCGACGATAGCGCCCGCGGTCGCCGCGGCCAGGATCAGGGTGGGAAGCAGCGCGAGGGGCAGCATCGGGTTCCTCCGGATCGAGTGACCCCGATGATACCACCTCGCCTGCGGCCGAATCGAACGGACACTCCCGCGGGCGCCGGATCGACCCCTCCTAGAACTCCAGCCCCATTGCCTCCGTCACGAACTTCACGAACGGCGCCGTGGTCTTGCCCACTCCTGCCATCCGCTTGAGAAAGTCCGGGGAGCACGCGTCCTTCTCCGTGAAGGACTGCACGGCGATGAAGTCCTTCCGCTTGAGGTCCTCCAGGAGCGGGTGCTCCTTGTCCACGCCGCGCGGCGGCCGCTTCAGCGAATCGCCCTGCAGTTCCACGCTCTCGCGAAACTTCTTGGCGTTCACGATCTTCTTCCAGCCGGCGGGATCCTGCAGGATCGCGTCGCGAATCATGGCGGCGCCCTGGGTGTCCGGACGCCAGATCCCCGCCCCCACGAACACGGAGCCCGGCTCCAGATGCAGGTAGTAACACGGCGCATGCGCGTTCTTGCCGGCCGCGTGCCGGAACTGCGCGGACGCCGATGTCTTGTAGGGCGTCTTGTCCTTCGCGAAGCGCGTGTCGCGGTAGATGCGGAACATGGAGCCTCCGGTCGGTCGCGGGTCGGCGAGGAAGTGCGGGCTGATCCTGCCCAGCGGTCCCGCGAACGCCGCGATGAACGCCAGCAGCGGTTCCTTCACGTCGTTCTCGTAGCGTGGCTTGTTTTCCTGGAACCAGGCGCGGTCGTTGTTGGCGGCAAGGTCCTTCAGGAAGCGGAACAACCGGGGACTGAAGTGGGGTGCGCTGGCCATGCGGGGCGATCCTTTCGTAGGTGAGGTCCCTTTCCCGGGCCCAGCCTACGAGTTCAAAGCGACGGCCGCAACGCCGACCGCCGCATGGTCAGGCGTTGCGGCAACCCGTCTCGGATCCGTCCCTCCTAGCGGGTCGACGACGTCTTGACTGATTGCCGTTGGAGCACCAGTTCGGACGCGTCCGTCGCGACGACTTGATCGAAGACACTGCGGAGCTCGGCCGCGCCGTCGTGTCTCACCGTGGGTTCACGAACATCCACCGAGCGGCTGGAACTCAGGACCGAGTCCTCGGCCTTGTGGCTGACCTTGTAGCGGAGATCCGCGGTCCGGGCACTGCCGCGCGCCGGGGGAGCCGGCGCCGACCACCCTTCGGGAATCGTGAGTTGCACGCTCTCCGTGGTCTCTCCCACAAATCCGAGGCGCACGGGCAGTTCGCGCTCGCCCTCGGATGCCGGCAGCGGGTTCCGGGTCCAGGCGCTGAGATACGGAATCCGGAGGGTCACTTTCCCCCCCGCCTCGTGGGCGTAGTCCGCCACCGTGTAGGCAACCGTCAACGTGAGCGGATCCGCGTCGCTCTCCAGCGCGTCCACCTCGAACGAGTCGAGATTGGCCGCGCCGCCGAAGCGATCCGACAGCAGCGCCTCCGCCAGACTGCGGCCGCCGTCCGCCACGGCCTCACCCCGCGCGGCCAGCGCCTCCCAGCCGTCAAAACGTACCGTCGACTTGGCGTGCAGCGAACCGTTCGCATCGAACGTGGCCTCCGTCCGGATCTCGCGCCCGGACGGAAGCGCCGCCATCGTCACGCCCACGAGGTCCGAGCCCTGCTCGCGCACCAGCAGCCCCTGCGCCACATGCAGATCCGGGGGCAGGAGCCCCAGCGGGCAGCCGGCGTGGCTGGCATCGGCCCAGATCATCTCGCCGCCCAGGTCCACCCGGACGATCGCGTGATCGAACTGGCCGGGGTCGTGGTACTTCGGCTGCATGGGACCGTTCGAGGCGCGACGCACCAGCACCACGTCCGCCGGCACCCCGTTCTCGCGCAGCAGATGCGCCAGCAGGAGGTTCTTTGCCGCAGGCGAACCGTGCCCCGCCTGCACCAGTCCACTCAGCGTGGCCGGCTCTACCAGCGTGCGCGCGTTGTCGTCGCAGTGCAGTTGGCTGCGGACGTGACGGAACAGCGCCTGGGCCTTGGCCCGGGCGTCGCCGGTCGCCCCGGCCGCCGCCGCCCAGTCCTTCACGCCGTTCGCGTTCTTCAGGAAGGCGGCGTGCTCCTTGGCTACCAGGGCACCCACTTCCTCCCAGCTGCGCCGTGCCACGTAGTTCTTGAACGAGGAGCGGAACTCTCCCAACTGCACGTACAGTTGCGTTCGGTACTGCTCCGGATCTCCGGCCATGGGCACGGGCACCACGGCGGGCTGATCGGTCAATTCCCAGGCGACCTGCTGCACGGTCCGCGCGGGATCCTCGGGATCGTTCACGGACTGGATCTTGGCGCGCGGCGTGAGGCCGGGCACCCACGAGAACGACGCGTCGTAGGTCAGGCCCGCCGGGATCAGCAACTCGTAGCGACTGAAGCGGGTGAAGTCGGGACCGCGGAACGACCACACCGGGAGGATGTGCAGGTCGTCGCGGCGCAGCTCGTACTGGTACTCGATGACCACTCCGGGCTTCACATCCGGAAACTCCACCACGAGCACCCGCGAGTCACCGTGCTCTTCCACTCGTTGATGATCGCCCTTCACTTCCACCAGATGACCGGGCGGCACGATCGTGTGTCCCCGGAAGTTCTTGATCTCTTCGTCGGCGGAATAGGGGATGCGGACGACCCCGCGATCCAGCGCGGCGTCCTTGAAGATCTTGGTGCGATGATGACGGGTGTACTTCAGCCGGTCCTTGGAGTCCACGCGAGCGATGGCGTAGTCAAAGAGGACGACCGCGTCGGCCTGCGGGACTTCCGGGAAATGCGTGGCAAAGAGCTCGTCCCGGGCTACTTCGCCCCACTTGGCATCGGGGATGCCGATGGCCGTCATCGGAATCGCCACGACCAGCAGCAGGGCGAGCAAGAGTTTCTGTTTCATCGGGCGCCTCCCGGGGGCGCGTCGCCCGGTGGGGACGACGGGAGTTCAAGACGTGTCCTCAAGTGGATGACAGCACGAAAAGAGGGGTGCATCCGCAGGACGTCTACGCGGGCTCTCCCGCGTGTGAAGGTGAGACGGTCCGAACGCCCGATTTGTTTCCTCACTGCCGTAAAAAGGAGTATAGGGCCAATGGACGGCCACCGCGAACCAGGTGGCGCGCCCCGGCCCCAGGGGGAAGCAGGTTCATCCCCACCAGGACGGAATCGACCCCGGTTCCCGCCGGCGGTTCCGGATCTGGCCCGGGGCAAGAGCCCGCGCCCGGCAACCTGCGACGTGAAAAACGGGCGGCCGAACGATCACCAGGGCAGGTGATCCAGGTCCACATTGCCGCCGCTGAGGATGATTCCCACCCGTTTGAGATCGGGGATCGCGCGGAACTCCTCGGTCCAGACCGCGGCAATGGCCACCGCCGAACTGGGTTCGATCAGTAGCTTGGCCCGTTCCCACGCCAGCCGCATGGCTTCCAGGATCTGCGCCTCCGAAACGGTCACCACTCCCGCCGCAAGATCCCGAAGCAGCGGCCAGGTCAGCTCGCCGAGGCTGGTGAGCAGGCCGTCGGCCACGGTCCGCGGGTCGGTCTGTCGCACCCACTCGCCCTGTGCGAACCCCCGCGCGGCGTCGTCGGCGCCCTTCGGCTCCGCCGCGTACACCCGCACCACGTCCGACACTCCGCGCGCCGCCAGGCACGTCCCGGCCAGAAGTCCGCCACCGCCGACCGGCACCACCACCGCGTCCAGGTCCGGAACCTCCGCCATCAGTTCCAGGGCCGCGGTTCCCTGCCCCGCGATGACGTCCGGGTGATCGTACGGTGAGATGAGCGTGCCGCCCGTTTCCGCCACCACGCGGGCCGCCGTTGCCTCGCGGGCCGGCAACGTCGGCTCGCACTCGATCACGCGCGCCCCGTACCCTTCCACCGCGGTGCGCTTCACCGCCGACGCGTTGCTCGGCATCACGATGTGCGCGGGGATGCCGCGCAGCTTCGCCGCCAGGGCCAGGGCCTGCGCGTGGTTGCCGGAACTGTGGGTCACCACGCCGCGCGCCGCGTCCGCCTCCGAAAGGCGCAGCACCGCGTTGGAGGCGCCGCGGAACTTGAACGCGCCCACCTTCTGGAGATTCTCGCACTTGAAGAACAGCTCGCGCCCGGCCCGCTCACTCAGCGCGGTACACGTGAGCACCGGCGTGCGATGCGCCCACGGCGCGATCCGTTCGGCCGCCGCACGAATGTCGTCCAGGGACGCCGCGTACCGGGTCACAATGCCTCCGTCCATGCCCATCGTGGATCATGCAATGAGACCCCGGCGCGTTTCCACGCCGGGGTCCGTTTTCTGGTTTCGGTGGCGTTGGGTACCCCCTCGAGGGGAGGTGTCCCTTGCAGCGCCACAAACGCTGGGGAGGCCCCTCTAAGGGGACGCCACCTCCGCCAAACAATTCATACTACCCAACAGGATCACCTCCTTTCGGGCGCGCCACCATCGGCGGGACCCAACCCGCCCGGTCCCCTGGAGTTCGCCCAACTCCGGAACCGCCGCGTTGTGCGCAGTGCGCGTCGCGGATGAAGCTCAAGTCTAACCGAATCGATGCTCATCCGAAAGACCGAATCGACATTGGGAACCGGCCGCGCGTTTCACGTCGCCATGTCTTCCACTTCGGCGCCCAATCGGCGCGTCAGCTCGCGATACCAGGCGCCGGCGCGCTGCGTCTGCTCCTGCTGCGTATCCACTCCCCAGATCACGCTGAGCACGCGTTGCGTTTCATTGCGCGTTTTCGTGCGCTGCGAGTCCTTCACGGCATTCGCGCACGGTCCCTGCGCGTCGTGCAGGCAGAGCAGTCCGTCCAGTCGGATCTCCTGCCCGGACGGATTGAACACGTAGCTGGAGTCCGGCCCGGCCAGCGCCGCGCGGAACGGCGCCTTTGCGAGATCCAGGTCCACCACGCTGATCGGCAACCCGCTGTGCAGCGACACCACGTTGCAGAGATCCACGGCCGCGTTGATGGTGCCGAGTTTGCCCTCGGACGCCGCTCGCACCAGATACTCGGAGGCGGGCTTACCCCGACCGGTCGGCTTGTAGCCACCGTGCCGCAGCAGGTCGCGCACGTTCGTTCGTACGTCCTCGTCCCGGGAGACCGGAGCCTCCGCACCCTCCACGAGCAGCGCGGTCAGCCACTCCGGCGAGGGCAGCTCGCCCAACGGAACGGGGAAACGGGTGAGGAACGCGTCGAGCCGAAGACTCGGATGGGGATCGATGTCCAGGCGCATGATCACCTCAACGTGTCGAGCCAGAGCACGAACTGCGACACCAACTCGTCGAAGACGTCGGCGTCGGTTCGGCCCGAGCGTTTGAGAACATGGAACGAGTGGTCGCCCCCGTCCACTTCGTGCAGGGTGGCGCGCGAACCCAGGGCCGTGGTCACGGGACGAAGCAGGTCCAGACCGGCCAGGGCATCCCGCGTTCCCTGCAGGAACAGCATCGGCACGCGCACCTCGGACAGGTGATCCGCCCGGTCCACCGAGGGCTTCCCGGCCGGATGCAGCGGGAATCCCAGGAAGGCGAGGCCGCGCACGTCGGGCAGCGGCTCCTCGGCCTGGGCCTGCGAGGTCATGCGACCGCCCATCGACCTGCCGCCGGCCACCACCGGCAGGCCCGGCGCCGCCGCAACGGCCGCCGCCACCGCGGCGCGCACCGTCTTCAGCAGGCGACCCCGCACGTCGGGACGTCGCGAACCGCGCTCCATGTAGGGAAACTGATAGCGGAACGTGGCCACGCCCTCCTCGGCGAGACGAGCGGCCATCTCCTCCAGGAAGGCATGCCGCATTCCCGCGCCGGCGCCGTGCGCCAGCACGTAGAGCCAGCGCGCCTCCGGCGGGCGCACCAGCAGCGACGACACCTCGCCGGAGGACTCGGAGGCCAGGAACTTCCCTTCGATCGCAGTGGTCATGCCGCCAACATAGCAGATGTGCCGGGGGACTCAGCGTTGAGTGTGGCCGGGATCGCGTCTATCCTCCCCCGATGGCAACGCAACGGTTTCCCTGGGTATGGGGATGGGTGGTCCTGGCGGCCGTGGTCCGGCTGATCGGGATCACGTGGGGACTTCCCGACGGAACCCACTTCTTTTCGTATCACCCCGACGAGTTCGAAACCGCCGGTCGCGTCCTGCACATCTACGAGACGGGCGACTGGGATCCGGAGTTCTTCGCCTACGGGAGTTTCTACCTCTATCTCACCACGATCCTGGCCTGGCCGTTCCGCGCGATCGGCTGGATCGGAACCGTGACCGAAGCGCATCTGGCCGCTCGCCTGGTGACGGTGCTTCTCGCCTGCGGCACCGTACTGCTCACGTACCGCATCACGGATCGCCTCCGCGGGCGCACCGCGGCAGGAATCGCCGCGGCGCTGGTGACGCTCTGCCCGGGACACGTGCTGCACTCGCACTTCGGCACGGTGGACGGAACCGTCACCTTCCTCATGACGCTCTGCCTGTTCTTCGCGGTGCGCGCCGGCGCCGCTTCGCCGCGTGCGTTCGTGCTGGCCGCCGCGGCCGCCGGACTCGCCACCGGCACCAAGTACAATGCCGGCATCGTGGTGGTGGCTCCGCTGTTCCTGCTGCTGACGGATGCTGGGATCCGCCGCGCCGCGCGCGCGCGAACGGTGGCCTGGATGGCGCTGGCCGGAGTGGG
>BQJX01000154.1 GCA_021604925.1 Gemmatimonadota bacterium | reverse complement strand
GCGACCGCCAGCGTGACTCGATGGGAACGACCCGCGTCGATCCGCGGATTGGGGCGGAACCGGTCGCCCTCTTCGAACAGAGTGAACCTCGTCTCGTTCGGAAGCGACGACTGGTGCTCCGACGAGAAGGACGCATCGATGGCCAGCGGTCCCGGCAGCGCGCTGAGCGTGGCGGTGAATCCGTCGGCCAGGAAGTAGTCGTCCAGATCGCGCCCGACGGTCAGCGCCAGGAACGAGTTGCCCGGTACGCCGCCGGATCCGTAGGACATCACGTCGCGGGCGTGGGCGAGCTCCAGCGCGGCCTGGGCCGGCGCGTAGGGGATCGGCGTCCGCACGCCGCCGCGCCAGGTGGCCTTTCCGGAGGCCCAGCCGAGTCCCACGCGCGCGAACGCCACCGCCGGGTTCCGGCCGGGCGTGGACAGCGATGCGTCCCCCATCACGTTGACGCCTTCCACGCGGTTGTAGCGCAGCGCGCCGAGCTGCGCCTTGGGCTCCCAGCCGCGATCCACGCGGAGGGTGGCCGGCGCTTCGCCCGTGGCTTCCCACTGGCGGATGAGGCTGTCCACCGCGGCGTCATCAATGGAAAGTTGTCGCAGGAGAAACTCGTCGTTCGTCTGGCGGGACAGCCCGCCCAGGTAGTCGGCCAGGGCGTCCGTGCTGTCCGCGGCGACGGTGCCGGCTGGGTTGCCCGTGCTGTCCGCGGCGGCGTTGGCGGCTGCGCTGCCCGGGCGGTCGAGCGCGGCCGGTGGCTCCGGCGTCGGTTCCGGCGGGGGCGAGCCTTCCTGGGCGCGGGCCGGCGGAGTGCCCATCATCACCGCGGCGAGAAGCAGCGCCGCGGCCAGGAGCCGCGCCGGGGCCGGGAGCCGCGCCGCTCCGCCGGGGCGCGCGTCGTTCTTCGTCACTCCGTCGACTCCTTCGCATCGATGGACCAGCCCTGGTTGATCCGATGGTTCGCGAACTCCACCGAGAACTCCGCGCGGTCCGGGATGCCATCGTCCAGGAAGCGAAGGTAGCCCATTCTCAGATCCACGCGGACCAGGAAGCGCTTCCAGACCCAGAGATCTCCCACGCGCTCGCGTTCGCGGATGAACGGGCCCACGCTCTTGATGAACATGGGCATGGGCACCCGGTCCGCAAAGTCGAACTCCTCGCGCAGGATCTGGAAGTTGGAGCTGTCGATCCAGATGCGGCCGCTGGGCGCGATCTCGAAATCCGACTTGGGAGCCAGCTGCACCTCGTAGATCACACGGTCGCCCACGATCTCGCGGCTGAGAATCTTGAAGTCGTATTGGCGTCGATCCTTCAGGTAGAAGGGAAGGTCGTCGAAGTCGGAGTAGCTGATCTCCACGGCGCCATCGTCGTCCGGATTCCACTCCTTGCGCTCCCCGTTCGAAAGCTCGTACTGCTCGAACCGCAGTGGCACGGACCGCTCCTGGTCCGGTTTGCGGAAGAAGTGCTGCACGACCTGCTCCGTCACGAGCCGGCGCTGGGCGCTCTCGTCGCGGCCGCCCACGTAGAACGTCGAGTGCACGAGCGTGGTGTACTCGTGCGACTGGATCTGGCGGCGGAGCATCTCCTCGCGCTCGATGCACCGCTGCACGATGTCGCCGATCTTGAGGCGGCTGGCCTTCACCTCGATCGACGTCTCGAAGAACGCGGGCAGGTCCGCGGTGTCCTCCACGGCAAAGATCCAGCGGGGTGCCTGGATGACCAGGTCGGGCGGGCCCGGCTCCACGGCGAGCGAGTCGACGGCGAGCGAGTCGACGTTGCCGAAGTCAGCGTGAGGCGGCGCGCCGGTCACGGACGCCGGACCGGGCGGTTCCGCCGCGGCCGCGCCGACCGAGTCGGCCGACCCCATCGTGATCGCCATGGCCGCCAGCGCCGCCAGCGCGAGGGCGCCGACGCGCCGAGTGAGCGTGCGTCGAGTGAGCGTGCGTCGAGTGTACCCGTGCCGGGCACGCGTGTGCCGGGTTCTCGTTCTGGGGAGCTGATTCATCCGGGGATCCGGTCCTTGAAAAGGGGGGGTGACCGACCAGCCGAGTGGCATTCTCGGCCAGATGGATTCGTGTACGCAAGTTCAAGGCCACCCTGCGGAAGCGATGGATCGCCCCCTGGCCCCGATGGAGCCGACCGCACCGCTCGGTCGCGTTGTGGTTCCGACACGGTGCGAGTCGATCCGGCAACATCGATCCGTCGTGGATGCGGTATGCTCGCCTGTTCTCTTTGGCCCGATTCCCCCCAAGCCGGGATCGTGATGAGTGACCGCTTGACCCTCCTGTTCTCCAGCGACCTGCATGGTCGGGTGGGCCCCGTGGATCCGTTGAGCGGCCAGCCCACCGCCGGCGGCGTGGCCCGCGTGGCGACGCTGCTGCGCGAGGCTCGCCGGCGCGAGCCGACCGCGCTCTACCTGGATCTGGGGGATCTCGTCCAGGGAACCCCCCTGTCCACGCTGGCCGCGCGCGAGCGGCCGGAGCAGCCTCATCCCCTCGTACGCATCCTGAACTCCATGGGTTGCCGGGGAATGGTGGTGGGCAACCACGAGTTCAACTTCGGGCTCCCGTTCGTGGAGGCGATGCGCCAGGCGGCCGACTTTCCGCTGCTGGCCGCCAACGTGCTGGGTCCGCGCGGGGAGCCCTACTTTGATCCGGTGCTCCGCTTCCGGCAGGGCGGTCGCACGATCGCGATCCTGGCGCTCACCACCCCGCAGGTTCCGCGCTGGGAGGAGCCCTGGAACATCGAAGGGCTCACCTTTCGCGACGCGGTGGAGACCGCCCGGGAGTGGGTGCCGAAGCTGCGCGCCGAGGCGGACGCCGTGGTCGTGGCCGCGCACATGGGCTGGGATGGCGTGACGGACGGCGGATTCGAGACTCCGCTGCCGCCCGAGAACGATGTGGGTCGCCTCGTGCGGGAAGTGGACGGGATCGATGCGGTGCTCATGGCGCACACCCACCGCTTCGATGAGCAGCGGGCCGCGAATGGAACGCACGTGGTGCAGGCCGGGTCGGGCGGACTCGGACTGGGGGAACTCACGTTCGAGTGGGCGCCCGGGGCCGCGCGTCCGGAGACCCGCTACCAACTGCGCCGGGCGGCTCCGTACATCGCACCCGCAGCGGACGTGCTCGAACTCGCCCGCGAAGCGACCGAGCGGATACGACCGCGCCTGGAGGGAGTGATCGCGCACGCGTCCGGACCGTTCACGCTGGACGGCCTCCGCTACCGGGACAACGCGATCCTCTCGCTGTTTCATCGCGTGCAGCAGAAGGCGTCCCGCGCCGACCTTTCATCCGCCGTCGTGTTTCGGGGGCGTGAGGAATTGGCCGCGGGCCCGATTCGCGGCGTCGATCTCTTCCGGATTTATCCGTTCGAGAACGACCTCACGATCCTGGAACTCTCGGCGGACGACGTCCGCGCGTACCTGGAGGAGACGGCCCTGGCGTACACCGGGCCGGCGCAGAACGGGTCGCCGCCGCCGCTGCACCCGATGCTGTCGCTTTACAACCACGACATGCTGGCGGGCTGCGAGTACCTCATCGATCCGGGAAAACCCGCGGGCACGCGCGTGGAGTCGCTCACGTTCGGCGGCGAGACGCTGCCGGGCGCGGAACGCCTGACCCTGGCGGTCACGAGCTACCGCGCGCAGGGTGGCGGTGGGTACCAGGCGCTGAAACGCGCGCGCGTGGTGGAGCGGACGGGGCGAGACCTGCGATCACTCCTGGTCGACTTTGTCCGGGAGGCACAGGTGCTGGAGCCGATCGTGTTCAACAACTGGAGGGTGCGCGGCGCGCCTGATCCCGGCGAATGACGGACCGAGAACGGCCGCTGGGGCCGAGTGACGGGGCCGACGGGAAAACCGCTAGTCTGACCACTTGTCCGGGACATCCACCGGCGCGTAGCGATCCACGTAGTCCAGGCCCTCTTCCGGCGTACCGACCACGTGCAGCAGCGCCCGATGCTCCGGCTTGGCGAAGTTGCCCTCCACCATCTGGTCCAGGAGCGCCAGCAGCGGCGTCCAGTAGCGGTTCACGTTGACCAGGCAGAGCGGGCGGGCGTGCAGGCCGAGCTGGCGCATGGTGAGGTTCTCGGCGACCTCTTCCAGCGTGCCGAAGCCGCCGGGAAGCGCCATGAACACGTCCGAGTCGCGGATCATGGTGATCCGGCGCTCCTGGAGATTGGCCGTGACCACGGTCTCGTCCGACCCGGAAAAAGTAAGGCCACGCTCATCGAAGATCTTGGGAATCACCGAGAGAACGCGTCCTCCGGTCTCCTTGACTCCCTCGGCCAGGGCCTTCATTGGGCCCGTGTTGCCGCCGCCATAAACGAGGTTGTTCTTTCGTTCGCCGAGCAATTGTCCCAGCTTGCGGGCCGCGTCGAAGTAGACGGGGGCCACCCGGTCCGAGGACGAACAGTAGACACAGACGTTCATGACCATCTCCATAGGGGGCGCGTGCGGGATGCCGACCCAACCAGCATAACGCGTTTGGCCGGATTCGCCCATGGGCCGCCGCGGCAATCCGGGCCAGAATGTCGAAGGCGGCAAGAATCGGCAATCCCGGGCGCCGGACCGGCGGGTCGCCGGCGGTCCAGGGAACCGCCCTCGGTTCCGGCGCCGGGCAAACCAAACGACGGAAGCGTACGTCTCATGGGCAACGACGACAGGAGAGGGAGCCCCGTGGAGACAGGAATCGACCGAGCATCCCCCGGAGGATCAGACGAAGTCGGCGGCGCGCCGGTCGTGAAGCTGGTGCCGCCCGAACTGATTCAGCGGGCCCAGGAGGGCGACACGGCCGCGTTCGAGCGGCTCTACCGGCTCCACGTGGGCCGGATCCACGCGGTCTGTCTGCGCATGACCGCCGATCCACAGAAGGCGGAAGAGGCCACGCAGGAAGCGTTCGTGAAGGCCTGGCACCGGTTGGATCAGTTCCAGGGACGGAGCGCGTTCTCCTCCTGGCTGCACCGACTGGCCGTGAACGTGGTCCTGGACGCCAAGCGGGCGGAGAAGCGGCGGGCGGGCGAGCCCTGGCCGGCGGACGACGAGACCGCATCCCTGCCCCGGGACACGCGGGATCCGGGCGTCCGGATCGACCTGGAGCGGGCGATCCGCAGTCTGCCGTCCGGCGCGCGCACGGCCTTCGTGCTTCACGACGTGGAAGGCTACCGGCACCGCGAGATCGCGGAAATGACCGGGCGCGCGGAAGGAACCTGGAAAGCGCAGTTGCATCGAGCGAGAAAACTGCTGAGGGAGGCACTCACGTCATGACTGAAGAGGATCGTCTTCGTACGGAGATCGACGCGTTGCCGCGCGAGATCGAACCGTCCCGGGATCTCTGGCCGGAGATCGAGGCCCGGATCTCCAGGGCGGAAGCGCCTCCGGCCGCGGCCGCCGGGCATCGTTCCTGGCGGACCGAGATCATCGCCGCCGCGGCCGCGCTGCTGGTGTTCGTGGCCGGCTGGGGGGTGGCGAAGCTCGGCTCCGGCCCGGATCCGGGCCCCGGGGAGGCGGGCGCGGGTCTGGCGGTCCCGAGCGAGCCGGCGCCCGACGCCGCCGATCTGGACGCCGACTACGTGGCCGCATCGCAACAGCTGCTGCGAACGCTGGAAGAGGGGGATCTGGATCCGGAACTCGTGGCCCAGATCCGCCGCGACATCGAAAGCATGGACGCCGCGGTCCAGGGATTCCAGGTGGCGCTCGCGGAGCGCCCGGACGATCCGCGACTCGAGCGCCAACTGACCGAGGAAGTTCGTCGCCGGGGCAACGTGCTGCGGCGCATCGCCGGAATTCAGATTGCAGGACTTCAGCTGGGAGAGAACCAATGATGACGAAGACACGAGCGGGAACCTGGATGCTGGCCCTGGCGGGATTGATCTGGGTGGCGCCGGCGCTGGCCAAGACCGACGTGGACGAGACGGTGAAAGCCTCCGCCACCGGACGGATCTCCATTTCGAACGTGTCGGGGTCCATCGTGGTGGAGGCCTGGGACAAGAAGGAAGTCCGCGTGACCGGCACCCTGGACGACAAGGTCAAGGATCTGATCGTGGAGGAGAGCGGCGGCGACGTGGACATCGAAGTGGAGCTGCCGCGCCGGATCAGCGGTCGCGGGGGCGCGGCCGATCTCAAGATCACGATCCCGAAGGGCGCGTCCCTGGAGGTGAACACGGTCAGCGCCAACATCTCCGTGGACGACGTGGAAGGCGAACTGGAACTCGAGTCCGTGAGCGGTTCGGTGGATGTGAACGCGAACGCGGTCTCCGCGGAGATCTCCACGGTCAGCGGCTCGATCACCGTGAACGGTTCGGTGAAGCTGGTCGAAGCGGAGTCCGTCAGCGGGAGCGTCACGCTGCGGGAGACGTCGGGGGAGGCGGAGGTCGCCACCACCAGCGGCAGGATCGAGGTGGACGGCGGCGACTTCGAAACGGTGAACTGCGTGTCGGTGTCGGGGACGATCCGGTTCTCGGGATCGCCGCGGGCGGACAGCGAGTTCGCGTTCGAGAACTTCTCGGGGTCGATTCGCCTGGAGCTTCCCAAGGATCTGAACGCCGAACTCGAGGTGGAGACGTTCAGCGGCTCCATCTCGAGCGACTTCGGGGGGCGGTCCCGCCGCGAGGAGTTCGGACCGGGCGAGTTCCTGAACACCACGATCGGCAACGGTTCGGCCGAGATCATCGTCAGCACGTTCAGCGGCTCGGTCGAGATCAGGGAGCGCTAGGCGGGCGGCTGTCCGGTCGCGGGAAGGCCGCCACACCAGGCAGGGCCCCCGGGG
>BQJX01000153.1 GCA_021604925.1 Gemmatimonadota bacterium | reverse complement strand
CACGCGGTAATCCGCATAGAGGGAGGGAAGGTCATGCTCGTGGATCTCCGCTCCTCCAACGGAACGAAGGTCAACGGCCGACGCACCGGCTCCGTGGCCCTGAAGGACGGCGATCGCATCGTCATTGCCGACGCGGTGGAGCTGGAGTGGAAGAGTGGATTTGGCTTCGACAGGAGCGGGTAACGTGCGACACTCCACGGCTGGACCCGGAAATCAATCTGACCTCCAACGGCCAACTTCCTTGAGGAGATGACGTGCAGGAGATTCATTCGCCCGACGGGAGCGTGACGCTCCTGGTCGAAGCCCAGACCGACGTCGGCTGTGTACGCAAGAACAACGAGGACTCCCACGGTGTCTTCCCCGGAAACGCGCCGGGCCGTGGCTCGCTGCTCGTCGTGGCCGACGGTATGGGCGGCGCGGCGGCCGGCGAGGTCGCCAGCGGACTGGCGATCGATACGGTGGGTGCGGTCTACCAGGATCCCGGAGCGGGAAGCGGGCCGGTGGAAGCGCTGCATGCGGCCGTCACCCGGGCGAATCGCGCGATCTTCGAGCGGGCGGCCCAGGATCCCCGCATGGGCGGCATGGGCACCACCTGCACCGCGGTCGCCGTCGTCGGCGACCAGGCCTACTACGCGCACGTCGGGGACAGTCGCGCGTACATGGTCACGGGCGGGGATCTCGTGCAGTTGACTTCGGATCACTCGTTGGCCGCGGAGTTCGAGCGTCAAGGGGCGGATGGCGGCGCGCCGGCCCGCGCCAAGAACGTGCTCACGCGCTGCCTTGGAGTAAAGCCGGAGGTGAAGGTGGATGTCTCTTCGTCGCCGATCCAGCTCGCGCCGGGGGTGACGTTGGTGGTCTGTTCCGACGGCCTGACAAATCTCGTGGAAGACGGAGAAATCCTTCGCCTGGCCGCCATGCATTTGCCGGACGGCGCGTGTCGTCGACTCGTGGCGTTGGCGCTCGAGCGCGGCGCGCCGGACAACGTCACGGTGATCACGGCGCGACTGAAGTAGGACGACAAGCGACTCAGGTCGCGAGGAGGTTCGGGTGGCGAGGTCCTTTCGGGGCTACGAAATCGAGAAGAAGATCGGGGCCGGCGGGATGGCCACGCTCTACCTCGGTGTGCAGAAGGCGCTGAATCGCCAGGTGGCGATCAAGATGCTGCACCCGGGCCTGGCCGACGACGACGGCTTCATTGCGCGATTCGAGCGCGAGGCGAAGACGGCTTCGTCGATCGGGCACCGGAACATCGTTTCCGTGTTCGACTTCGGCGTCGAGGACGACGTGTACTACATCGTCATGGAGCTGGTGCGTGGCGGTGACCTCAAGCAGAAGCTCGACAAGTTCGGGGCGTTCCCGCCGGAAGTCGTCTTGGCGCTGCTGGAGGAGATCTGCTACGGGCTGGAAGCCGCGCACCGCCAGAACGTGGTGCACCGGGACATCAAGCCGAGCAACGTGATGTTCACGGAAGACGGCGAGATCAAGATCGCGGACTTCGGGCTGGCGCGCGAAGCCAGCGACATGCAGCGCATCTCCGCGCTCACCCTGCCGGGCTCCGTCCTGGGAACGCCGGCCTACATGTCGCCGGAGCAGGCCACGGGCAAGGAGATCGACCCGCGCACGGACATCTACAGCCTGGGCGTCATGGCGTGGGAACTGCTCACGGGCGAGAAGCCGTTCCAGGGCGCTTCGTACTCCGAGATCCGGGACCAGATCATCAATTCGGATCCGCCGCCGTTGGCTTCCAAGGCACCGGTCACGCCGGAGATCCAGGCGCTGGTCAACCGCATGCTGGAGAAGGACCCGGACCGTCGCTTCCCGTCCATGCGGCATGTCACCCGCGCCATCGAAGACTGCATGGAAACGCTGGATCCGTCCGGCGGTCTCATCAAGTACCGACGGAAGTACCTCTCCAAGTTCGCCCTCGACACCGAGGCGTTCAGCAAGGAACTCCGGCACAGCGCCATCAGCGCGCACCTCGACCGCGGCAATTACTTCAAGCAGATGGGTCTCGCCAAGATCGACGATGCCGTGCGCGAGTTCCGCTATGTGCTCGCCATGGATCCGGACAACGACAAGGCGAACACCGCGATCATCGAGCTGCAGAAAGAGGCGGAGCAGTCCGGGGTTCGAATGCCGCCGGAAGTGAACGTGCCGGCGCCGGTGGAGCGGGACACGCGCGAACTGGTCGGCAACAAGAAGCTGGAACCCAAGCCCCCGGACCTGATGGACGCGCCTCCCGCCACCGCCGCGCCCGCCGATCTCGGAGTGCCGGAGGGCACCCGTGTGCTCGGCGGGACGGACAAGGCGGCGCCCGGGGCCACCCGAATCATCGGGCCCGCGGGCAAGCCCGCGCCCGCCAAGAAGGGGAAAAAGGGGAAGGCGGCCAAGAAGGGGAAGAAGGCGGGCGGGATGCCCGGCTGGTTGATTCCCGCCGCGCTCGGCGTGATCACACTGATCGCGGTGCTCGTGTTGCAGCCGTGGAGCGGTGGCGGTGGCGGTGGCGCGGGCGGCGTTCTGGCCCTGAGTTCCGAGCCGGGGGGCGCCCAGGTCTTCCTGCGGGCACCCGGATCCGAGGAGTTCACGCGGTACGAGTCACTGACCAGCTGCCGGGTGGAAGACGTGGAAGACGGCGCCTGGGAAGTGCGATTCGAGCTGGAGGGTTTCAAGCCCCAGCTACGGCGCGTTCCGGTCGCCGGCAAGGAGGCCCTGCTGCACGTGAAGATGGTGCCGCTGGTCACGGCCGGCCGGCTCTCCATCCAGACCACGCCGCCGGGCGCCAAGTTCCGGCTGAAGCGGCCGGGTGACCCGCTGTTCCGGGACGTGGACGGCGTGACGCCGCTGACCACCGAGGCCAACTCCGGAACCTGGCTGGCCCAGGCGGAATTGGCCGGCACCGGAGTGCTGACCAAGACGGTGGAAGTCCACGGGGACTCGCTACTCACGCTGGCCTGGGATCTGACCCAGGAGTTCGACACCGGTCGGATCGAGGTGGTTTCGGAGCCGTCGGGAGCGGAGATCCGCGTCCGACCGGTCGGGGCCAAGGACTTCGAGAGGACCCGGCTCTCCACCCCGGCCACGGTGCCGGACCTTGCGGTCGGGCGCTGGGAAGTGCGCCTGGACAAGAGCGGGTACGACCGGATCGTCCTGGAGGCCGAGGTGACCCGCGACGGTCTGTCCCGGGTCGATTCCAACCTGCAAAAGGCGACTGCGGTGGAGACACCGGCAGCCAAGAAGCCACTGCTCGACGGCTACGCCAGGATCCTGATTGTGCCCTTCGCGGACGTGTACCTGGACGGGCGCGTCTTTGCGACGGAGCAGCGGGTGGCCGTGGTTCCGTTGAGCGCGGGGAAGACCCACACCGTGGAGCTTCGCCACCGCTCCTTCGGCAGCAAGATGTACAGCGATCTGCGCACGGCGCCCGGAGACACCCTGGATCTCGGGAAGCACGAGTTCCGGTGGGGCGAGGTTCGCGTGTTCTGCAGCGGCGGGATCCCGGCGGACCTCCTGATCGACGGTCAGCAGGTCCAGCGCCAAACCCCGTATTCGAACAAGCTGGGCGCCGGGAAGCATCGATTCCTGGTCCGGAAGGCGTCGTTCGAGGTCGTCGACGTGATCGTGACGGGACCGAACGGCGCGGAGTCGCATCCGGTCCGGCGAGGGGAAGGCGAGGTGGAAGTGGACGTTCCCGCAGACGGCGAGGTCCGAATCCAGTTCGTGCTCAAGAAAGATGGCAGCTGATTGAAACCCGTCTGCGGCTTTTGGCCGCGGACGACGCAGTACAGGTCAGAACAGGCCTTGGTGCAGGACAAAGAACACTTGCGCCGGCGCGCGCTTGAAGTACCATCGCGCCGGACGAACTCGATGATCACCCGAGATGCTCGGAAGGAGAATCTCCATGCGGTTCGATCGGCGCGGCACGACGACACGCGGGCTCGCCTCGCTCACGATGGCGGTATTCCTCGCCGCAACGTTGAACCTGGCGATCTTGCCGGTGGCCGCGCAAGCGGCAGACGCGCGCGAGGATCTGGAGAAGGCGCAGGACAATTTTCTGATCGCCGATTTCTCGACGGCGCTGACGCAAGTCACGTCCTTGATCGAGTCGGGCGACCTGCGCGGCGGTGTTCTCCGCGACGCGCTGGTGCTGGCGGCGCGGTGCGAGGTGGGCCTGGCCCATCGCGCCAGCGCGGTGGACTGGTTCTGCGAGGTGCTCGCGGTGGAGCCGTCGTGGCAGCCGGACAAGGATCTCTACACCAAGGACGAGGTCGTGGTGTTCGACCAGGCCCGGCAGAGTTGCCCGGCGGCGGACACCGGTGCCACTTCGCCCGAGCCGGGGTTCTCGTCGCGCGTGTCCGCGTCCGACCCCTGGTACAAGAACAAGACGTACTGGGCCATTGGCGGGGGCGTGATTCTCGTGGGGGCCATTCTGTTGCTGGCCGGTGGCGGAGACGACGAGCCGGCTCCGGTGCCGCTCACGGACTTCCCGCCGCCTCCGGGAGGCTGATCCTCCAGGGGCGCGGATCCCCCTAGGGGTGCCGGCGGGTCACGGCCAGGGTAAAGCCCATGCCGCCGCTCACACAAAGCGTCGCGAGTCCTTTCGGGGTCTCGCGACGTTTCATTTCATGGAGCAGCGTGGTCAGGATTCTCGCGCCGGTCGCCCCGATGGGGTGTCCCAGCGCGATGGCCCCGCCGTTCACATTGATCAGCTCCGGATCCAACTCGAGTTCACGAATGCACGCGAGCGCCTGAGCCGCGAAGGCCTCGTTCAACTCGACAAGTCCCACGTCCTTCCGTTGCCACTTCAGCCGGTCCATGAGCGCGCGGGTGGCTGGCACCGGCCCGATGCCCATGATCCGCGGGTCCACGCCCACCGACTGACTGCCCGCGATCCAGGCCAACGGCGTCACGCCCCGCCGTTCCACTTCCGCGCGGCTGGCGAGCACCAGGGCCGCCGCGCCGTCCGTGATCCCGGAGGAGTTGCCGGCGTGCACGGTGCCGTCCTTCTTGAAGACGGCCGGGAGCTTGGCGAGCGAGGCCGCGTCGGTCCCGGGTCGGAGATGCTCATCGCGCGTGAACGGAGTGGTCTCGCCGCGCCGGCCGGGCACGGCCACCGGAACCACTTCGGCCTCGAAGCGTCCCGCTTCCCAGGCCGCGTGGGCTCGTCGCTGGCTCTCGGCCGCGAAGTCGTCCTGTTCGGCGCGCGTGATGCCGTGTTGCTCCGCCAGGGTTTCGGCGGTCCGTCCCATCAGCTGGTCGGCCAGCGGGCACTGGAATCCGTCGCGGTACATGCCGTCCACGACCTCCGAGTGTCCGATCCGGTAGCCGAGGCGTCCGCTCTCCAGGTAGTGCGGCACGCGCGTCATGTTCTCCATGCCGCCGGCCAGAACGAGATCGGCTTCGCCGGCGAGAATGGAACGCGCGGCCAGGGCCACGGCCTGGAGTCCGCTGGCGCACGCCTGATTCACCGTGTACGCCGGTACGGTCTCCGGGATTCCGGCGCCAATGCCGACCTGGCGGGCGGGGTTGGGCCCGTTCCCCGCTTGCCGCGCCATCCCGAAGACCACTTCCCCGATGTCCGCGGGGGCTGCGCCGGCCTGACGAAGGGCGGCGTGCGTCGCCGCGATTCCGAGGTCCTTGGCGGGCACCGCGGCCAGGGAACCCATGAAGCGTCCAATCGGGGTGCGTACTGCGGACAGGATGGCAACCGAAGTCATCGAATCTCCCATTTCTTTCGTTTCGCCCAAGGCATCCCGAGGGTATAAGCGCATTGGGCGGATCGATCCAGTTGGAAACCGACTTCGCCGGCAGGTCCCTGCGCGACGCCACGGAGGCACGCGCCAGCGCCGACGCGACGTCGGAACCATGTCCACCGGGAGCCTTCGGCAATGATCACGTTGCTCACCGACTTCGGCTCGTCGGACTCCTGGGTCGGCGAGATGAAGGGTGTGATGCTGGGAATCGACCCATCGATCCCGATCGTGGACGTCACGCACGGGATCACCGCCGGTGGGATCCGGGAGGCGGCCTGGATCCTCTCCCGCGCCTGGGAAGTGTTCCCCGCGGGGACGATCCATGTGGCGGTGGTGGATCCCGGGGTGGGCGGCGAACGTCGCGGGATCGCGGCCCGGGCCGGCGGGCACTGGTTCGTGGGCCCCGACAACGGCGTGCTGATCGCCGCGATCGATCGGGCCGACGCGGACCCCGCGGCCGAGATTCGCGAGATCACCCTGCGCGAGCTCGGTCACGTTCGACGGGGGACCACGTTTGACGGGAGAGATCTGTTTGCGCCCACGGCGGCGCGGCTCCACGGCGGGTTGCCTTTCCTGGAGATCGGTCCCGAGATCTCGGACCCGGTCCGGCTGCCCGGCTTCGCGCCGCGCCCCAAGGGCGAAGCCTGGAGCGTGGAGATCGCGCGCGTGGATCGCTTCGGGAATCTCGTTACCGTGGCGGACGAGGGATTCCTGCGCGCGCAGTTCGGGGATGACTGGAGGGACGTGAGCGTGGAACTCGCCAACGCGCCGCTTCGCGGGATCTCGCTCGGCTACGGGGACGTGGCCGTGGGGGAGACCCTGCTGTCGATCGGCGGAGCCGGGACGCTGGAGATCAGCGTGAACCGCGGCAGTGCCCGGGCTTCGCTCGGCCTGGTCGCCGGGGACACCGTCCTCCTGAACGGCCCACCCTCGCACTCCAGTGGGAGCCCCGGATGACCGAAGCGGGAAAGATGGGATCAGAACGAGAGGGGCGGGGGCACCCGCGCC
>BQJX01000152.1 GCA_021604925.1 Gemmatimonadota bacterium | reverse complement strand
CAGCGCGATCGACGCGAGACATCGCTCGCTCCCTTCGCGTCCGTTGCGGGCCAGGGTGACCTCGGCGCCGCGTCGCGTGAGGATCTTCTCGAGCAGGCGACGATTCACCTGGATGTCGTCCACCACGAGTACGCGCAGGCCGGCCAGGCTCTCGTCCGGGGGGAGCGGGGGCACGGCCACCTCCTCCGGCGCGGCGGGTTCCGTCTCCGGGCGCTGCGGTGGATGGAAGAAGACCACGCCGTCGTCCGCGCCCGCCGGCACGTCCAGGCGGTACACCGTGCCGATCCCCGGCCAGCGACCGACCTCGAGGTTGCCGCCCAGCTGGATCGCGGTGCGGGCTGCGCGCGCCAGCCGACGCTCGTCCGTGGCGGAGTCCACTCCGTGCCATTCCTGGAACATGCCGCGGAGCTCCGTGGGGTTCATTCCCGAGCCACCGTCCATCACCACGAGTTCCAGGCGGAGCTGCCCTTCTTCGCGCCAGCAGTAGGCCATCACCAGAACGGTGCCCTGTCGGGTCGAGTGGATGGCGGTGCGCAGCACGTCGGCCAGCGCGCTCTCCAGGAGTACCGCGTCCGTGTCGATCGTGACCGGCATGGGAGTGATGTAATCCAGCTGTAGGCGCACGCTGCGGACGTGGGCGGCCTCGGCCACCTCCGCCCGCGTGTCCTCCATGCACTGGAAGAGGACGGTGCGGCTCGCGGCGCGCGTCGGAACGGGCGTGCCGCCGGCGTCCCTGCCGGGGGTGGGCCGGCGCGGGCGCAGCGCCAATGCTGCCAGTGCGAGTACCAGCAACGCGTGGCCGGCGCGCAGCGGCCACGAACCCTGCCCCGCGCCCTGGAGCGCCACCAATCCACCCACCGCCAGCGTCACCAGCGCGATCCGCCCCCAGCGGCGGGGCTCGGCCGGTATCGGCTCATCCATGGATCCCGGTCTCCGTTTCGGGCCGCGGCCCGTTCCGAGGAAGAATCCCCTCTTAGCTATATTCAGTCTATCGTCATGTTATTCCGGCCGTCGAGTGAGAAACGCGGCCGGGCCCGGTCCCCGGCAGCGTTGACGGCTTCTGAGCCCTCTCGTAGGCTGCCGCCTGACTTCCGATCGACCTCTCACCCTGCGGAGCATCTTCCTTGGTCCTGTTGCTGACCCTGATCACGGCTCTGGCCGGGGCACTTCTGCTGACCCCCGTGGCCCGCCGGGTGGCGCTGCGGACCGGCTACGTGGCCTGGCCCTCGGGGCGCGGCGTGCACCGCGAGCCCACGCCGGTGCTGGGCGGGGTGGCCATCTTCTTCGCGTTCCTGATCGCGGTGGGCGTGGGCGCATCCCTGTCCGGCGCGCTCACAACCGGCCGAATGCTCGGCTATCTGGGGGGCGCCACGCTCATCTTCATCATGGGAGTGGTGGACGATCGGGTGGACCTGAGTTGGTTTTCGAAGCTGCTGGGCCAGATCGTGGCGGCGGTCCTGCTCCTGGCCAGCGAGAACGCGGGCGGCATCTTCCTGCTGTCGCCGATCGGGCTCGTGCTCGCGCTGCTGTGGCTCGTGGGACTCACCAACGCTCTCAACTTCTTGGACAACATGGACGGCCTCTGCGCGGGGATCGCCGCGATTATCGCCTTCACGTTTGCCGGCCTTGCGCTTCTGTCCGGGCAACTGGGAACCGCGGTCCTGGCGGTGGCGGTGGCCGGGGCCGCCATCGGCTTCCTGCGCTTCAACTTCCCTCCGGGCTCCATCTTCCTGGGCGACGGCGGCAGCCTGTTCCTGGGCTACTCCCTGGCCAGCCTCGGGATCATGACGGCGGAGCGGGGCGAGTTCTCCTACTCGCTGCTGGTGCCCGTGATTGCCATCGCCTATCCAATCTTTGACATCTCGTTTGTCAGTGTCACCCGTTACGCCCGCGGCCAGAGCCTGGCGCAGGGCGGCCGGGACCACTCCAGCCATCGCCTGGCGAGGATCCTGGGCAGCGACGGCGCCACCGCCTGGGTCACCTACGGGATCTGCGCCGCGCTGGGAATTCTGGCAATTGTCCTTCAGGCCCTCTCCTTTGCCCCGGCCACCCTGGTCGGATTCCTGGGAGTCGCGTTCGCGCTCATGGCGTTCGGGGTTCGCCTGTGCCGGCTGGCCCCGGTGCCCGACCGATCCGCCGCCGTGGATCCGGCCGTTTCTTGACCGCGATTCGCACCCGCTGATACGTTCCCGATCCATTCCGTACCGAACGAAGAAGACTACCGAAGGGAGTCCAGGTTGAGCGAAGGCGGGAAGATCCGGGTTGGATGCCGCGGCACCCAGTTCTGCCGGGCCCAGACCCAGGCCGTGATCGAGCGGCTGAACAGTGCCCGGCCGGACCTCGAGTTCGAGGTGGTGGACCTCCCCGCGACGGCGAGCACGGAAGACGCAGTCCTGGATGCGCTGTCCGCCGGCATGTTCGACCTCCATTGTCGCGGCGCGCGGGAGGTGCCTCTGGAACTCCCCGACGACGTCCAACTGGCGGCCTGCACGGAACGCAGCGACCCGTTCGACGTGCTGGTGGCCCAGGAGGGAGTCCTGATCGAGGACCTGCCGGCGGGCTCCGTGGTCGGTGTGGAGTCCCTGCGGGTCAAGGTGCAGATCGAGGTGTTCCGGGAGGACCTGGAACTGCGGCTGATGAACGAGAGCGTGGACCAGCTGTTCGAGCAGCTGAACCAGGGTGTGCTGGCGGCGTTCATCGTGGCCGCGGAAGACGTGGAGACGTGCGGCTGGGAGGAGTCCGTGGCCGAGGTCTTTCCGCCGGACATCGTGCTGCCGGCCGCGGGACAGGGCAGCTTTGCGCTGCTCACCCGCAGCGACGACGAGACCAGCGCGGCGGTCGCGCGGTCGCTGGATCACGAGATCAGCCATCAGGTGATTCTTGCGGAGCGCGCGTTCCTCCGCGAGCTGAACGTGCGTCCGTCGGATCCGGTGGCCGTGCACGGCAGCTTCGATGACGACACGCTCGTCCTGGAGGCCCTGCTGGGAGACGCCATCTCCGGCGCCATCCTGCGCGACGATCTGGATGGCGAGCCCAGCGAGAAGGCCGACCTGGGCATTCGTCTCGCGAAACTGTTCATGGCGGACGGCGCGCGGGACTACATCGCCGGCTACAAGTAGGCCCATTGCGAGGGCGGCTCGGTTCCCCGGTTTCCGCCGCGTTCATCCGGAACGCACTGTTCCTGGGCATGGTGACGCTCTCGCTCGCGTCGCTTCTGTTCACCAGCCAGATCACGGCCCGCCTGGAAGACCAGACGGCCACCTTTACCGATCTCGTGGCGCGGTTCGCGGCCGCGTCCACGCTGCCGGCCTCCCAGGACGACGAGGTGCAGCACGTCTTCCGCGGGTTCGTGGATCGCGTCAACTTCCCGATCGTGGTGACGGACCGGCGCGGCGTGCCGCTGACCTGCAAGCGGATCCGGGTCTCGCCGGACCTCATCACGTATGAACTGTTCATCACCACGGATCCCACGAATCCCCCGCCCGGTCCCATGGACGAGCTTCTGCGGCTCGTCTCCGAGATGGATCTGGAGCGCACTCCCATTCCCATCGTGCAATCGAGCACGGGCGAGTTGTTTGGGCACGTGCACTACGGCGAGTCGCCACTGGCGGCGCAGCTGCGGCTGATGCCGTTCCTGCAGATCGGGATCGCCGGGCTGCTGGTGGCCTTTGGCTACTTCGGGATGCGGTCCATTCGCACCAGCGAGAAACGATCCATCTGGGTGGGCATGGCCAAGGAGACGGCGCACCAGCTGGGCACGCCGATCTCCTCGTTGATGGGGTGGGTGGACCTGCTGGAGGCGGAGACCGCGCCGGACGACAAGGAGCGGCGGGGGACACTGGACGAGATGCGCGCCGACATCGATCGGCTGGGCAAGATCGCGAACCGCTTCGAGCGGGTGGGGTCCATTCCCAAGCTGGTTCCGTTGGATGTGAACGAGATCATCCGGGACGTGGTGGTGTACCTGCGCCGCCGGTTGCCGTCGCGCGGCCGGAGGGTGGAGATCCTGGAGCAGCTGGAAGAGGGGCTGCCCCCGGTGCCCACCGATCCGGAACTGCTCTCGTGGACCGTGGAGAACCTCCTGAAGAACGCCGCCGACGCCATCCTGAAGAGCCGGAAGGACGGCACCATTGCCGTGCGCACCACGCATGGCAATCCGAGCGGCGTGAGGATCGTGGTGGAGGACGACGGCCCGGGGATTCCCGAGTCGATCCAGAACCGTATCTTCGATCCGGGGTTCACCACCAAGACGCGCGGCTGGGGACTCGGCCTGGCGCTGGCTCGCCGGATCGTGGAGGACTACCACGGCGGGCGGATCCGTCTGTTGCGGAGCACCCCCGGAGTCCGTACGGTGTTCTCGGTGGACCTGCCCGAGGTGCCGCGCGCGGGACACCTTCCCCCCGAGGAGAAGAATGGCTGAGGAACGGAAGCGCATTCTTTGGGCCGACGACGAGATCGACCACCTGCGTCCGCACATGAAGTTTCTGGAGGACCGGGGATTCCACGTGGAGGGCGTCACGAACGGCGAGGACGCCATCGCAGTGGTGGAAGAAGCCGGGAGCCGACTGGACCTGGTCATCCTGGATGAGATGATGCCGGGAATCAGCGGCCTCGAGACGTTGCAGGCGATCAAGGCGCGGAGCCCGTACCTTCCGGTGATCATGGTCACCAAGTCGGAGGACGAGGAACTCATCGACTCGGCGATCCGCCAGGAGATCCAGAACTACCTGGTCAAGCCGGTGAATCCGCTGCAGGTCTACACCGCGGCCAAGCAGTTGCTGGACGGCTCGCGCATTCGCGAGTCGGGTGCCATGCGCGACTACGTGAGCGAGTTCACCGTCCTGCGGAATCTCCGCTCCGGGGTTTCCAGCCCGGACGACTGGATCGAGATCCACCGCAAGCTCGCGGACTGGGACATTCGCCTGGACGATCACCGGGACGCCGGCCTGCTGCAGACCCACGAGGACGCCAAGGGCGAGGCGAACGTGGAGTTCGGTCAGTTCGTGACGCGGAACTACCAGAGCTGGATCCAGGGCACCGCCGAGGATCGTCCGGTCATGTCCAAGGACATCATCGGGAAGTACGTGGCCCCGCTGCTGAAGGAGCGCCGCAAGGTCTACTTCCTGCTGATCGATTGCCTGCGCCTGGATCAATGGCTGGCGATCGAGAAGATCCTGGAGCCGTACTTCGACATCCAACGGGACCACTACTACTCCGTGCTGCCTACGGCCACGTCGTTCTCGCGCAACTCGATCTTTGCCGGGCTCACTCCACTGGAGATCTCGGAGCAGCACCCGGAGTACTGGAGCATGCCCGGCGACGACGAGAACAGCCTGAACCGGTTCGAGCGGCAGTTGCTGGATTTGCAACTCGAGCGGCTGGGGCTGAACCTCAACCCCTCCACCAAGTACATCAAGATCTTCAACCAGGAAGAGGCCACGGCGGTCAAGAAGGACATCGCCAGCCTGTACTCGTTGCCGCTCGTCGCCATGGTCTTCAACTTTGTCGACATCCTGTCGCACGGCCGCAGCGAGTCGGATCTGTTGCAGGAGATCGCCCCGGACGAAGCGGCGTTTCGCGCGCTGACCATGGCGTGGTTCAAGCACTCGTCGCTGTTCGACATCCTCAAGGCGATTTCCAAGCAGGACGCCACGGTGGTGCTGACCACGGACCACGGATCCGTACTGGCCAAGCGCTCCACCATCGCCTACGGGAACCGCGACACGTCCACCAATCTGCGATTCAAGATCGGGACGAATCTCGGCTGCGACGAGAAGTGCGCGATCCACCTGAAGAATCCCGCCGACTACCAGCTCCCGTCTCCGGGCGTGAACACGCACTACATCATCGCCAAGGAGAACCACTACTTCGTGTACCCCACCAAATTCCACGAGTACGAACGTCGCTACCGCGGCAGCTTCCAGCACGGCGGCATCTCGATGGAAGAGATGATCCTGCCGTGCGTCGTCATGAATCCCCGCTGATGAGCGCGAGCCGCTCGATCGTGGTGCACACGAACGGTCCCGAGGAGACGCAGGCCGTGGGGGCCGCGTTTGCGAAGAGCCTGACCGGCGGCGCCACGCTGTCGCTCGAAGGACCGCTGGGCGCCGGCAAGACGGTGCTGGTGCGCGGCCTCTGCGACGGGCTCGGGGTGACGGACGCGGTGACCAGTCCGACCTACACGCTGGAGAACGAGTACGCCACGGATCGGGGGACCCGCGTGATCCACGTGGACTGCTTCCGGCTGGGCGGCCCCGGGGAGCTGGAGGACCTGGGGATCGACGACCGACGGGACGCGGCCACCGTGGTGGTGGTGGAGTGGGGCGACCGGGCACTGGCCGCGCTGCCGGGGGACACCATTCGGGTCACGCTGACCCCGGACCCGGGCGAGGAGTCCCGCCGGCGCATCGCGATTCTGGTGCCGGCCGGGGTCGAGATCCCGGGACTGGGCGGGGGAGAAGAGTCGTGAAGCTGCTTGCGCTGGAAATGGCCACGTCGGCCGGAAGCGTGGCCCTCCTGGAGGGGACCCAGGTCCTGCAGCGGGAGTTCGACCCGCGCGGGGACGGCGTGGTGGCGGCCATGGGCCGGATCCTGGCGGAGGCCGGGTGCCGGCCGGTGGACGTGGGGGCCGTGGCCGTCTCGGTCGGGCCGGGATCGTTCACGGGCACGCGGATCGCGGTGTCCGCGGCCCAGGGCTTCTGCCGGGGTACGGGGGCCCAGGCGGTCGCGGTGGGCACTCTGGACGGCCTGGCCTGGTCCGCGCGGGAGTCGGATTGGGGGATGGAGGGGGCCTGGGTCCTTCCGTCGGTGGACGCGCGGCGCGGCGAGGTTTACGCTGCCCTGTAC
>BQJX01000151.1 GCA_021604925.1 Gemmatimonadota bacterium | reverse complement strand
TGGCGGAACCGGGCGCACGACTTCGATGCCTACCTGGCGGCGGTCACCGAGGCCGTTCCGGAGGACGACGTCCCGATTGTGGGGCCCCCGAACGCGTGGTTTGCCTTTCGGGACCGGACGTTCTACGCCCATCACTACGGAAAGGACTTCGTCGCGTTGGGACTGCGGGATCTGTGGTGGCTGCGCGACCGTACCGAAGAGGTCCCTGTTTCCCAGGGGATTCAAACCGCCCTGGACGAGCGGTACGAACTCGTCGGTGCGAAACTGGGCGTGGAGGGACATCCGGGTCTGAGCGTCGCTCGACTCCAGCAGAGACGAAGCCGCTGACCGGCACACCTCGACCCGGCGACGACCGGGCCAGAAAGGACGTTGGATGGACCGGGAGCGCAATCGGGCGATGATGCTGGCTCTCGGCTTCCTCCTGAGCGCGGGGACCGCGGGCAGCGAGGTGGCGATCAACTCTGTCAATGTGATCGACGTCGAAACGGGGGCGGTCCTCGAAGACCGCACGATTGTCATCGCCTCGGATCGAATCGTGGATGTCGTGTCCGCGGCGACCTACGAACCGGCCGAAGGGGTACGGCAGATCGATGGCAACGGCCTGTTTGCAATGCCGGGCCTGTGGGACATGCACATCCACATGCTCAACGACGTTACCGAGCCGGTGGATTGGGACTTCCACAGTCCCGCAGCGGAAGACCCGGACCAGCGGCAGATCTACATGCCGCTCTATCTCGCGTTCGGCATCACCGGCACCCGGGAGCTCAGTGGCGGCTTGCGATCGATCGCTCTTCGCGAGCAGATTCGGGGCGGCGAGATCCTCGGCCCGCACATGGTCGTGGGCAGCCCGTTGCTCGATGGCCCCCATCCGATCTGGCCGGAGTCGCCGCACATCTCGATCGACAGCCCGGACAGTGCCGTGGTCGTGGCGGAGCGACTGCACGCGCAGGGGTTCGACTTTCTCAAGACCTACAACTTCCTCTCGCTGGAATCGTATCGCGCGCTCCACCGGACGGCGCGCAGCCTGGGCATTGAAGTGTCCGGAGAGATCCCGATCAGCGTGAGCCTTTGGGAAGCCGCGGAGCTGGGGCATCGCACCGTTGAACACCTCACCGGCGTCGAGTTCGCGAGCTCGCGTCACGAAGAAGAGCTGCGCTCGCGCTACGTCGCCCGGATCGACGCGCTCAACGCCGATCCATCCTCCGAGAGTCCGCTGGATATCTGGAGCCGGAGCGAGTGGGAGCCTCTCGAAAGCCTCGACGTCGAGAAGCGCACCCGGCTCTTTGCGCACCTGGTCGAACACGAAACGTGGGTCGTCCCGACGATCGTGATCCAGCGCATGGTTTCGCGCTCCGAGGATCCGGAGATCGCGAACAACCCCAACTTCCGCTACATCGACCGATGGGCCCGGGATCTGACGGCTGCCGCCGATGAGTACGATCCGGAGCGCCGCCTGCGTCCTCTCCACGAGTACCGGGCCGGGATCATCGACGAACTCCATCTCGCCGGAGTCGGAATCCTTGCCGGCTCGGACACGCCCGGGGGCTTCACTCTTCTGGAGGAGCTGGAGATCTTCGTGGACGCCGGGTTGACGCCACTGGACGCGCTTCGAACCGCGACCCTGAACGCTGCTCGCTACCTCGGGCGCGAGGAGGACTACGGCACCGTCGCACCACGTAGAGTCGCGGACATCGTTCTGCTGCGCGAGAATCCTCTGGAGGACATCCGCAACACGCGGAGCATCGAGACGGTTGTGTTCCAAGGGCACGTGCTCGAGCGTGCCCAACTCGATCGAATGCTGGAGCAGTTGGCGGAGGACGCCGAGAACTGGACGGAGTGAACCGAGCGCGGGGATTCGTGATCTGCCTGCCGCGGCGCCGCGCTCGGCGACCTAGTCTTCGCCGTACTGAAACACCTGCTCCAGGGGCACGTTGAAGACGCGTGAGATCCGGAAGGCGATCTCCAACGATGGCGAGTACCGGTTGCCTTCGATCGCGTTCACGGTTTGTCGCGTTACCCCGATGCGATCCGCCAGCTCCTGCTGGGTCATTTCTCCGTGACCGAATCGGAGTACCCGGATCTCGTTCTCGATCCGTCCGCCTGCCTTGCCCACGGCTCAAGACCCTCGTCGGTAGAGGAAGAGCTGGGAGCCGGTCTCCACAAGTTGGGCAAGCACCCAGGAGGCGAGAAGGACGTGCGTGAAGATGAAGTTTCCGCGCGTCGCGACCCCAGCGGTCAGGGCGAGAAACACGCCGACTGCCAGCACGTAGGCCGCATTTCGTGTCCCCTTCAGCGCGATCAACGTGTCTCGTTCGTCAGTGTCGGATCTTCGATCGATGATTGCGAGAAGGACGTGACCCGCGATCTGGGTGATGACGAGGAAGGCCACGGCCGCGGCGAACAAAGCGATGTGCTGGGGCATCACGTCGACCCCGCGGGCGGGCAGGACCTGGGAGAAGTAGAATCCGAACACCAGCATGAGGCTCAGGAGCACTAGCCATAAGCTCTTCTCTTGAAACGACATATCTCTTCCCAATCCCTCGTGGAGGCGTCTGGTAAACCGGACGTGACGTCGGAAAAACTTTACATACCGAAATCTAGTCACTGTCCGGAGCCGTGTCAAGTATTTCGGACATCGAGAATCAACTGCGGTCAGCGCCCCCTTGGTCGGCGTGCCGCAGGACTGGGATTGTTCCCCCGCAGGTCACCTGCGCATACTCGCGACTGCCGGGAGTGCATCCGCCGCTCGGGTCCTGCGGCGGAACCTGCGCCGGGCTGCTCCCAATCCCCCAAACGTGGAGAAGGCAGCGATGTCCCTGAACGTGGATCCAAGCACGGCGCTCCAAGTGGGCTTCGTTGCTCTGGCCGTTGGAATGACGGTCTTCTTCTCCTGGTGGACTGGACTTCGCGCGATTCCCATCGCCTGGCTGGCAGCCACCGGGATTGCTTCGGCGCTGGGTGTCTTCCAGGACTTTTCGCTTCCGCCGCGCCTGGTTCTTTTGTTCCTGCCCGCGGCAATCGCGGCCACCATCTTCACGTGGCGCGCCGACTGGCACCAACGCCCGCTCTCCCTGCTCGTGGGTTTCCAATCCTTCCGGATCCTCGTGGAGATTCTGATCCACCGGGCCGCGAGTGAAGGCGTGGCGCCGCCTCAGCTTTCATGGGAAGGCCGCAATCTCGACATCGTGACGGGCGTCTCGGCCCTGCTGCTGGCCCCTGTGGCGAGTCGCCTGCCGCGTCTCGTTCTGCATGCCTGGAACGCGGTGGGCGCCGGACTGCTGATCAACGTGGTGGGCGTGGCCGTGCTGTCGATGCCGACGCCGTTCCAGGTGTTCGAGCCGGACAACCTCTGGGTCGGTTTCTTTCCGTTCAGCTGGCTCCCGCTGATCCTGGTGATGATCGCCTGGATCGGGCACGTTGCGCTTTGGAAGCGACTGCGGCAGGCATCCGCGGTGTGAAGCTCACCGACTTCGACGCGAGCGCTTGCTGCCTGTCGTGACCGTTGCCTCCAGGGATCAACTTGCCTACCATGTGCGCCGGTGGCCGTTGAGACCCCCGACGAAGAGGGAGTGGCGGTATGAACGAAGAAAAGAGGCTTTGCCGCACACCAACCCCCGGGAAGCAGCCGACGGTGATTCCCGAGTGGAAGTACGAAGAGGTGCGGCGAGTGATCCGACGCGTCGTCCCCAGGGATCCGCCCGGCATTCCCGCCAAGGACTTGCCGGAGATCGTGCGCTCGGAGCTCTCGGCGGAAGTCAAAGCCGAGCTGGGGTCGATCACCTGGCACACGACCACCGTGAAACTCGAGATGGAAGTCGCCGGCGAACTGGCCAGGGTGCCCGGCAGGAAGCCGCAGCATCTGGTGAGGCCCTGAGCCCACCGTATCGAAGGCGCGATTCGCGGCTGCGCCCCCCCCGGCAGGGACGCGGCCATCGCAGAAACGAGGTCACCGGATGAGCGCACGGAAACGATTCTGGCGACCTCTGGGCGCCATTGCCGTGCTGGTGGGTTGTGGGGTCTTGGTCTACGCAGTTCAGACCGGGATTCGCGATCGCAACGAGCCGCTGATCGGAGTGTTCGTGGCCCTCGTTGCGATCCCGGCAATCGTGCCCGCGGTTCTCGGCTTCCAGATGATGCGCGGCACGGCCTGGGCGGCCTGGGCGCTCAGGATCTCGATCGGCGGATCGGTCGTGGGCGGTGCGCTTCTCGACTTCGGGATGGGGCTGGACGTGTTCAGCCTGCCGCAGTTGGCAGTGCCGCTGATTCTGGGCGCGATGGCCTGGTTGGCGTTCTCGTTCCTCTAGGGTCGGTAGCGTTTGCAGCGAGCGGTCGACGGGACGCATACTGGAGCCGGTCGGCGCGAAGGAGACCGAATGCATCGGATCTGGCACGAGGCGGTGGGACCGTTTCTCCTCCTCGGAGTGGCGAGCACAGCTACGTGGGCCGCGGAAGAACCGGCGGACGCACTGGCGGCCGAGGTCCAGGCAAGAGAGATCGCGTTCGCGAAGACGATGGCGGATCGTGACCTGGAGGCGTTCCTCTCCTTTATCTCGCCCGAGGCGATCTTCTTTGACGGAAGCGAGCCGTTGCGCGGACACGAGGCGATCGCACGGGCGTGGGGACCGTTCTTCGAGGGAGCGGCGCCCCCGTTCTCGTGGCACCCCGATGTGGTGGAGGTGCTGGAGACCGGCAGTTTGGCGCTCAGTTCCGGTCCGGTGCGATCGCCGTCCGGGGAAGAGGTGGGTCGCTTCCAATCCATCTGGAGAAGGGATGCCGACGGCCAATGGCGGGTCGTCTTTGACAAGGGGTCCTAGCGGTTGTGTCCATGCAGGCGACCGGCGGCGAAGATCGGATTCATTTCAAGAAGGAGGTGACGTCATGGAGGTCCGACCCCGCGAGTCCGTGATCCTGGTGGAGGATTTCCCGGCCATGGTGGCCTGGTACCGCGACGTCCTGGGCTTCCCGGTCACCAAACTCCTGGAAGAGCATTTTCTCTACGCGAACTTCGAGACGCCGACCGGCATTCGGCTTGGCATGACGCCGGCGGCGCAGCTGGGCGTGCAGCCTGCCGACCGCGGGAACGCCACGTTGGCGCTGCAGTTCGAAGTGGACGACGTCCGCGCCTTCTTCGCCGAGCTCGAGAAACAAGGTGCTACCATTACGGGCCCGCCCGCCTACGACAAGAACCCGGGATTCTGGTTTGGCGGGTTTGCGGATCCGGAGGGGAACGTGTTCTGGGTCGTGGACAAGAACTGCCCGTAGGGTGAGGACGGCCGGCGCTGGAGCATGCGCAGCAGGCACTCGCGAAGGGGATGGAGCGCCGGTCCCTAGCGGCACAGGAACATTGCAGCGGGAGCAGCAGGATGGCCCTGGGAAATCCTCTCGAGTTCGATCAATGGGCCGAGGACTACGACGCGTGCGTGCAAGGTGGGGGCGGGTTTCCGTTCGACGGGTACGATCTGGTGCTGCGCCGGGCCGTTGCGCTGGCCGATGCGGGCCCCGGCGACTCGCTGCTGGACCTCGGCGTCGGCACCGGCAACCTGGCCAGCCGCTTCCTGCAGCTGGGCTGCCAGGTGCGGGGCCTCGACTTCTCACCGGAGATGCTCCGGCTTGCAGCGCCCAAGCTCCCGGGCGTTCTCCTGGGGCAGGCCGACATTCTCGGCACCTGGCCTCCGGAGTTTCGCGGGCGCTTCGATCGCATCGTGTCCGCCTACGTGTTTCACCACTTTGACCAGGCGGAGAAGATCGAACTGCTTCTGCGCCTCAGTCGAGAGCACATTGCGGAGAACGGGAGCATCGTGGTGGCCGACCTCGCGTTCCCCGGTGAGGCGGCCCTCGATCAGGCGCGAGTGCAATGGGCCGAGAGCTGGGACGAGGAGCACTACTGGATCGTCGACCGTGACCTCCCCGCCTGCCAGGCGGCGGGACTTCGCATTCGCTACGAGGCGGTCGGCCCGTTCGCCGGGGTCTTCGTATGCTCGGCCGGACCCGGAGCCACGGAGGCGAACGACTCGTGCAATCCATCGACCTGATCCGCGACAACCTGGCAAAGAGCGCGGACCGCGTCCTGTCCCGGGTCGACGAGATGCAAGAGCACTGCGTGGTGTTCCCCACCCCGAACGGCGGCGGCCATACGATCTGGGTGCTGGGACACCTGGCCTACATCGAGGCGCTGATCATCCGAGGGTTCCTGCTCGGAGAGCCGAATCCGCTGGCCGAATGGGAAGAGCTCTTCGACGGATCGGACGTGACGGGGGATGTGACCCGGTATCCGCCGTTTCCCGAGGTACTCGCCAAGTGCCGGGAGATGAGGGCGTGGACGGTCGCGTTTCTCGACTCGCTGAGCGAGCAAAGTCTCGACACGGTGAGCGCGAACTGTCCCAAGGGCCACGAGGAGACCTTCGGTACCTACCGTCTCGGGCTGCAGTTCGTGGCGGATCACTGGTACATGCATCGCGGCCAGTTGGCCGATGCCAGGCGCGCCGCGGGATTGGAGCGGATGTGGTTCTGATTCGCGAGAGGCGCCGACCGTGCCGACGTTCGTAGCACTCCTGCGCGGCGTGAATGTCGGCAAGGCGAAGCGGGTTCCCATGGCCGAGCTGCGCACGTTGCTGACCGGGTTGCGCTACACGGATGTGGCGACCGTACTCAACAGCGGGAACGCGGTCTTTCGGACGGACCGCCGCTCGTCGCGTCGGCTGGCGGCCGATGTGTCCGCCGCAATCCTGGATCGATTCCAGTTCGAGGTGCCCGTCGTCGTGAAGTCGGCAAAGGAGCTGTCGGCGATCGTGGCGGAGAGCCCGATCGCGCCGGCGGCGGACGAGCACTCAAGACTCCTGGTCGTGTTTGTCC
>BQJX01000150.1 GCA_021604925.1 Gemmatimonadota bacterium | reverse complement strand
CGCCTTCCTGCAGATGGGTATGGATCTGCGTGAGACTGCGCACGGGCTGCATCAACGAGACCATGGCTGCCAGGAAGATCACGAACCACGTGGGCGACAGCCCGGTGCCGGCCAGCACCTGGTTCCCTCCGGCCCAGAGCACGATCATCGCCCCCAGAGCCCCCATGAACTCCGCCGTGGGTGCCGCCACGGACGAGATCCGCCGCATCCGCACCACCGAGCGCAGGTAGCTCTCGGTCACGTCCCGGAAACGGGCAATCGCGTACGCGCCCGCGCCGAACGCCTTCACGACCCGCATGCCGGCGATGTTCTCGTGGAACACGCTGGAGATGTCGGCCATCCGCTCCTGCGCCCGCCGCGAGTGTTTGCGGATCTTGCGCCCGATGGCGGCAATGGCCACGGACAGGAGAGGGAACACGATCAGGCACAGAAGCGCCAGTCGCCAACTCGCGATGAACACGACGGCCAGGTACACCACGACCAGCAGGGCGTCCCGGGGCAGGCTCCGGTACATGGACGACACGGCCTTGCGCACCACGGAGACGTCGTTCGTGGCGCGCGACAGGAGTTCGCCGGCCCGACGCCCTTCGAACCAGCCCATGGACAGTCCCTGCAGATGCAGGAAGAGATCGTCGCGAAGATCCTTGAGCACGCGCTCTTCCAGCGTGACGGAGAACACCGCCAGCACGAAACCGAAGAACCCCTTGGCGGCGAAGCCCAGCGCCAGCAACAGGCAGATCCGGCGGAGCGCGTCGCGCGGCTCCCCGGCGAAGAACCACTCCGCCGCTCGCGACTCCACCTGCCACCGGAAATGGTCCAGGGGTCCCGCCGTCGCGGACAGCTCCGGCGGCGCGCCCTGGTTCCCGGAGAAGAGCAGATCCACGAACGGCAGCACCATCCCCAGGGACACCCCGGAGACAACCGCGTAGAGGCCCGTGAAAACCAGCACCGCGGCCAGAAGCCCCCGGTGGCGGAACACGCGTTTCAGAAGGCGAATTTTCGGATGGGAAATCATGACCGGGAAGGGTACCGGAAAGACCCCGGAAGGAAAAGGAGGCTAGCTGGGGTCCACGGCCGTCTCGGACGGAAGGTCATCCGCCAGGGTGAGCGTCTCGGGAAGATCATCGAGGACGCGGGAACGGCGGACATCGTCCACGATCCGGACGAATGCCCCCTCGGAGACGCGCTCGCCGGGCTTCCAGCGCAGGAGGCGGCACTTGGACGTCTCCTCCGGGCACCACCGTTCGTCCTCGGCCGCCGAGAAGAGCCCCACGCTGGGCACGCCCATGGCCACGGCCAGGTGGAACAGGCTCGTGTTGCCCGCCAGGAAGACGTCGCAGCAACGGGTGAACGACAGGACGTCCCGGATCCCGCGCGTGGACAGCTCCAGGGGTGTCGACTTCATGTGGCCCCGAATCTCTTCGGCACAATCCATTGTGGGTTCGCTGGTTAGGAGCACGGGCACAGCTCCCCGGGCCGACACCAATCGGTCCACGAGCCAGGCGATCTTTTCCGGGGACGGCCGCACCCCGGAGCGACCGAGGCCGGGATCCACCCCGAGCAGCCAACCCTCTCGCCCGCGTCGGCGCAGTTCGATCAGGCGGCGCGCGTACTCCTGATCCTTCTGCGGGATCTCCCAGTGCGGGGTCAGTTCCTCGCGCGGGATTCCGAGGAACGACAGGAACTCCAGACTCTGGACCGGCGCGTAGCCGGTGGGTGCCTTGGCGGAAATCACGAGATTGAGCGTGGCGTCCTTGCCCTCCGGATGCACCCCCAGGCGAAGCTTGGCCCCGGACAGTGCGGCCGCGAGCCGCGGAAGACGGGCCTGCCCGCCATCGACGGCGATCGCGAGATCGAACTCGTGCTCCTTGATCGCGCGAAGACAGTCCAGGAACTCCCGGGAGAGGATGGGCGTTTCGTCGTCGATCCAGGGAAGCACGCCAAAGATCTCGGGACGGCCGGCCAGTACCTCGGCGGCGGGCCCCGTGGCCAGCGCGTGCACGCGCGCCATCCGGAACCGCTTCCGCAGCGCGCGGGCCGCGGGGATGAGCGCCAGGAGATCGCTCAGATCGCGGGAGGCCACCAGGAGAATGTCGCGGGTACCTTCCAGCGACTCCCCGAAACTCAAGGTTTGGTTGCGGCTCTTTCGACCGAGGAACGACTCGGCGAGATGAAGAACGAGCGGATCGAAAGCCTTCAGCAACAGGTGCCCTTTCCCGCCGCGCTTGCAGCGGACCCTAGTCGGAGCGGGAGTCTACCGAAACGGAGCGACGGGCGGCTCCGCGGGAAGACTCGGAACCGAACCGATCATTCCAGTACGTTTCCGGATCGAATACGGTATCCAGGTCGTAGACGTCGCGAAAATCCTCGATGGAGTCTTCTTCCGTCTTGGCCAGGATGCTGGCCCCGATCAAACGGAAGACGATCTCGCCCAGGTCCTCGGTGCGGGCCACGCCCCAGGTCCGGAACACATCCCGCGACAGGGCGCCGTACCGCTCCTGCGCCAGCTGACGGATGGCTTCCAGCAACTCGGGGCCGGAGACGTGGGTCCCGGTGGCATAGACCACGTGACTGGCGTAGGTGACGGCCTCCCGGACGAACTCGTACGCTCCCAGCGCGAAACGCGGTTGGAGCCGCGCCGCTTCCAGCACTCGGGTCTCTTCCGGCGTGGTCTGGAACATAGGAACTCCCCGGGCCCGCACTGGCCCACGCACACTCTCCTTTATCGGACCAAACGGCCCATGAATCAAGGACTACCCGCCAACAAGAGCAAGGGAACCCCTGCTCTCACGAGACGTCGATCGGGCTCGGAAGCGGCCGAAACTCAACGTGGGGGCGGGAATCCTTCCACGTGGCCCAGGTCTCCAGCGCCTCATCGGCGGTGTGCGGATTCTCCGGGAGAAAGTGGAGGCCGCGGCTCTCCGGCCGATGGCGGGCGCAGGCGGCCAGCATCCATCCGACCAGGGCGATGTTTCGCAACTCGGCCAGATCCCGGCCCGGGCTGGTCTCGTGGTAGAGCCGCTCGGCCCAGGCGCACATCCCGCTGAGCCTGGAGATGGCCGTGTCCAGGAGCGCCGTGGTGCGCGCCAGCCCCACGTAGTCCCACATCAGGCGACGAACCGAGTCCCACTCGTGGTCCAGAATCACGCCCTGATCCGCGGCGGGTGCGTCGTGCCCGGGTCCGGGGGGAAGCGGCGGCAGGTTCTCCGCTTCCGCCGGCGGGGCGATCCGGGCGGCCCGGTCCGAGATCACCAGGGCCTCCAGCAGCGAGTTGGAGGCCAGCCGGTTGGCGCCGTGCACCCCCGTGCAGGCCACCTCTCCCGCCGCGAACAGGCCCTCCACCTCGGTGCGCCCGTCCAGATCCACGGCCACGCCTCCGCAGAGGTAGTGGGCGGCCGGAACCACTGGGATCGGGTCCACGCCGGGTACGATGTCGAATGTCCGCAGGCGTTCGGAGATCGCCGGAAACCGGTCCGGAAAGCGCTCGGGGCCGATCGCACTGACATCCAGAAGTACGTGCTTGTCGCCACGCTCCTTCATCTGCCGATCGATCTCCCGCGCCACCACGTCGCGCGGTGCCAGCGAACCGAGTTCGTGCTTGTCGATCAGGAACTCCTCGCCGTCCAGGTTGCGAAGCACCGCGCCTTCTCCCCGCACCGCCTCCGAGATCAGGAAGGACTTCGCGTCTGGATGGTAGAGGCACGTGGGGTGGAACTGCACGAACTCCAGATTCACGATGGAGCAACCGGCGCGCGCCGCCATGGCCACGCCGTCGGCCGTGGCGATGTCCGGGTTGGTGGTGTAGAGGTAGACCTTGCCGCATCCGCCCGTGGCCAGCATGGTCTGACGCGCGCGAACCACGCCGCGTTCCCCGGACTCCGGTTGGATCCACGTGGCGCCAAAGCAACGGGGGCGGTCGTCCGGCCCCGGGCCCACCCAGAGATCCAGCGCGAGATGATCCTCCAGCATCGTGATCCGCGGATCGCGCTCCACGGCGTTCAGCAGCGTCTGCTCGATCTCCCGTCCGGTCAGGTCCTTGGCGTGCACAATGCGCCGTCGCGTGTGCCCGCCCTCGCGACCGAGATCGAGCTGTTCCTCGTCCTTCCACGTGAAGCGGGCGCCGAAGTCGATCAACTCGCGGACCCGGTCCGGCCCGTTCCGAACGACGCTCTCCACCGCGTCGCGGCGGCACAGTCCCGCTCCGGCCTTCAGCGTGTCGGACACGTGCAGGTCGAAGGAGTCATCCGGGCCCATCACGGAAGCCACGCCGCCCTGCGCGTAGTTGGTGCTGGAATCCGCCCGGTCCTTCTTGGTCAGGATGATCACGTCGCCCCATTTCACGACCTTGAGCGCGTAGGTCAGTCCTGCAATGCCGCTTCCGAGAATCAACGTGGTGCATTTCAGTTCGTTCACCGGTTGCTTCCTCCTCGAACCATGCCGGCCACCCGGCCCACGAGAGCATCCCCCGCTTCCACTTCCGCCGCCAGATCGAATACGGCCGGAATCGGAAGATCGCCGGATCCCCGGGGCCAACGGACCCAGTCCTTGGCCGTCACCGCGATCACGTCTGCCTCTTCCCCGTTCGCTCGGTCCAGCGTCTCCCGGATCTCGCTGGCGCGCCAGGCGTGATGGTCCGCGTAGCGAGTGGCGCCGGTGACCACCAGGCCCAGGGTCTCCAACCCCCGCTCGAACGACTCCGGATCCCCGATCCCCGACAGTGCGTGCACTCGGGTTCCCTGCAGCAGCCGCTGGCGCGCCACCGGAACGAGCTTTGCGTTCATGACCACTTCCACGTCGATCGGCGGCGCGGGCGGCGGCCCCTGCCCGCGATCCATCAACACCACCAGGTCGGCCCGGTGCAACGCCGACAGCGGCTCGCGCAGGCAGCCGGCCGGGAGCAGGCGCCCCCGCGAAGCCGCGGCGGCCGCTTCCCAGAGCACGACGTCCAGGTCACGCGCGAGCTTTCGATGCTGGAAGCCGTCATCCAGCAGCAGCAGACGGGCGCCGCGACCGTCGGCCAGCGCCGCACCTCGCGCCCGATCCGGTGACACGATCACGGGAACGTCGGGAAGGGTCCGCGCCATCAACGCCGGTTCGTCACCGTCGCGAGCGGCGTCCGGGTGGGTCGGGTCCACCACGCGAGGGGTGGCGCCGCCGTTCCCGCCGTAGCCGCGCGACAGGATGGCGACCGGCACGTCCTCCTCGCGCAATCGACGCGCAAGCCAGAGCACGAACGGGGTCTTCCCGCTCCCTCCCACCGAGAGCGCACCGATGGAGACGACCGGCAACGGAACGCGACGTGCCGGGAGCATGCCGCTGTCGTACAGCGCCTTCATCGTTCCGGCTCCCAGGCCGTACAACCACGATGCCGGCAGCGCCCAGACTCCCCCGCCGGATTCCCGCTTCCGCACGCCGCGTCGATCGGTGATGGGGATGTTCACCGCAACACCCCTCGTTCCTTGAGAAAGTCGATCGTGACGCGCGTGGCCCCGGCCGCCTCGCAGACCACGCGGTGCGCGGTCCGCCCGGCGCGGTCCGCGGCCGCGGCGTCCGTCAGCCAGTGGGACACCCGTTCGCCCAACTCACGGGGTGTGCTCACCCGCTCGGCCGCGCCCGCCCGCTGCAGCCGCTCGAACGCCGACGCGCAGTTCGTGGTGTCGGGGCCCATCATGACGGGCCGTCCCGCCGTGGCCGCCTCCCAGGGACTGTGTCCCCGGAACGGACGCAGGGAACCGCCCACGAACGCACACTTCGAGGCGCGATACGCCTCGTCCAGCACGCCCATGACGTCCACGAGAACCAGGGACCAATCGCTCGCGGGAACGGGAGGCGGCGTGCCGCCGGAACTCCAGCGCCGAAACCGTTGGCCGCTGGCCGCCAACAGCGCCGCCACCTCTTCGAATCGCTCCGGATGGCGCGGCGCGATCAGCAGTTCGCCGCGCGGAACGCGCTCCTTCACCACGCGCAGCGCCTCCAGGACATCGGCCTCTTCTCCGGGTCGGGTGCACGCGGCCATCCAGCGAGCCTCCGGGGGCGGATCCGTGCGCTCGGGAACGGGCCGATCCTCCTTCAGATCCCCGGTGACGCGCACCGCCGCCGCCGCAACGCCCAACTCCAGGAAGCGGGCCGCGTCGTCGTCGGTGCGGGCCGCCACGGCCGCCAGCCCTTGCAGCACCGGTCGGTACAGCGCGGATGCCCGCTTCATGCGACCGAGACCGCGGACCGAGAGTCGCGCCGAGGCGATCGCCGCGGAGATTCCTCGAGCGGACAGCTCCGCCAGGAGCGTGGGCCAGACCTCGGTCTCCAGCGCGATCCAGGCCGAGGGGCGGAGTCGGTCCAGCGCCCGGCGCACCGGCGCCGGCGCGTCCAGCGGCGGATGAAACGCGCTCGGCTCCAGGCCGAGCTCGTCGGCCTGCGCCCGCCCGGTCCGGGTCATCACCGAGAGCGCCACCACGCGCGCGGGGTCCTCCCGGAGCGCGGCCAAGAGAGGCGCGGCAGCTCCCAACTCCCCTACCGACGCCGCGTGCAACCACACGGCGCCCGGAGTCGCGGGGGCGTCGCCCAGCCGTTCGCGGAGTTCGCGGGGATGGTCCCGCAACCACAGGTGCGGGATCCGGAGGCCAACGGTGGCCGAGGCCACCGAACGATAGAGTCCGCTCGCGAAGGTCACGCCGGAATCCGCGTGTACGAGACCAGGTCGTTCCACGCCGACAGGTCGGACTGCGCCTGTTCCTCCGCGCGAATCAACGCACGGCGCACCTGCTCGCGCACTTCGTCCTCGTCGTGCTCGCGGGCCACGCGGATCGGCGGCTGGAAGTTCATGATCACGCGGCTCCCCGGCTGGGGAATGAGGAATCGATCCCAGGAACG
>BQJX01000149.1 GCA_021604925.1 Gemmatimonadota bacterium | reverse complement strand
GAAATGGGAGATGCGTCGTCCTACTACACCGCCACCGCCACGCTGGAGGCCAACAATCGCGCCGAGCTCCAGGCGCGCGCCAGCGGCGTGGTCCGCGAGCTGCTCCGGGAAGAGGGAGACGTGGTCCAGGAGGGCGACATTCTCCTGATGCTGGAGGACGACGAGGCCAAGTTTCGCGTCCAGCAGGCCGCCGCCAACCTGCGCGCCGCCGAATCGGAGTACGAGCGACGCGCGGCCATGCGCGACGGCGGGTTGCTCTCGGCGGGGGAGTTCGAGACCACCGAGAACACGTTGAGCATCCGCAGAGCGGAGCTCGGGCTGGCCCGCGTGGACCTGTCGTACACGCGCGTGAAGGCTCCGTTCTCGGGCCGGGTGGTCCGCCGCTTCGTGGATCTGGGCCAGAGCGTGAACGCGGGCACCGTGCTGTTCGAGATCATGGATGACCATCCGCTGCTGGCGCGCGTGTACATCCCGGCCAAGCGCATGGGCTTTGTCCGCAAGGGACAGACGATGGACCTCCACATCGACAGCGACGGCGTGGATCTGGTGGGCGTCATCCAGCTGATCAGCCCGATCGTCGACGCCGGGACCGGGACGGTCAAGGTGACCGCGGAGATCCGGGACTTCCCCGAGGGAACGCGTCCCGGGGACTTTGCCCAGGTGAACATCGTCACGGCGCGTCACGAAGACGCGGTCCTCGTGCCGAGCCGCGCCCTCTTTGAAGAGCAGGGCCAGAGCATTCTCTATGTCGTGGAGGACGGGAAGGCGATCCGCCGCGTGGTGGAGACCGGCTTCGTGGACGGCGACCTCACGGAGGTCATGTCCGGCGCGGCCGTCGGCGAGCTGGTCGTGACCAAGGGGCAGCGCCAGCTTCGCGACGGAGCCGGCGTGGAGATCCTGGAGGGGCCGCCGGACGTCCTCGCCGCGCAGCCGAAGAAGGACGCTCCCGTCGAGACGACCGACGGCGAAGAAGCGACCACGGACGCATCGTGATTCGATCGCTCGTTCTCTTCGCCGTTCAGCGGCGCGTGACCATCCTCATGGTGGCAATGGCCGTGGTGGCGTTCGGCGTGGTGAGTCTCACGCGACTGTCCGTCGATCTGTTGCCGGACATCAGCTACCCCTCGCTCACGGTTCGCACCGAGTTCCCCGACACCGCCCCGGGCGAGGTCGAGAATCTCGTCACGCGTCCCATCGAGGAGGCGGTGGGCGTGATGCGCGGCCTGCAGGAGATCCACTCGGTCACGCGTTCGGGAACGTCCGAGGTCACGCTGCAGTTCGGCTGGGGCGCGGACATGGACGACCTGTCCCTGGAGATTCGCGAGAAGCTGGACCGCGTGGAGCTTCCCGAGGAAGCCGAGGCGCCCATCGTGCTCCGCTTCGATCCCACGCTCGATCCGATCCTGCGCCTGGCCCTGACCGGTTCGGACGATCTCGCGCTGCTTCGGCGGGTGGCGGAGAAAGAGGTGAAGGAGGGTCTGGAAACGCGCGACGGCATCGCCGCGGCCGAGGTCAAGGGCGGCGAGGAAGAGGAGATCCAGATCAACCTGGATCAGGGCCGGCTCAGCGCGATCGGCCTGTCCCCGGAGGAAGTGGGCCAGGTGCTGGCCACGTCCAACGTGAATCGACCGGGCGGACGTCTGGAGTCGCTGGACAGCCAGTACCTCGTGCGCACGCTGAACGAGTTCGACTCGCTGCAGGAGATCGCGGATCTCACGATTACCCCGGCGGGCCGCGCGCCGGTGCGACTCGCCGACGTGGCGGAGGTGGTCTGGGGCGCCAAGGAGCGCGAGGAGATCACGCGCGTGAACGGCCGCGAGTCCGTGGAGATCGCCGTGTACAAGGAGGGCGACGCCAACACGGTGGCCGCCGCCGATGCCGTGGAGGAGGCCATGCCCTTCATCCGCGACGATCTCCCGTCCGGCATGGAGCTGGTCACGCTGTTCGACCAGGCGCGCTTTGTCCGGCGCGCGGTGAACGAAGTGCGCGACTCGCTGCTCATCGGAGGGCTGCTGGCGATCCTGGTGCTGGCGTACTTCCTGCGGGACTCGCGTCCCACCATCATCATTGCCGTGTCGATTCCGCTCTCCATCATCGCCACGTTCATTCTCATGTATCGACTCGACGTGTCGCTGAACATCATGTCGCTGGGTGGTCTCACGCTGGGGATCGGAATGCTGGTGGACGCGTCCATCGTGGTGCTGGAGGCGATCCATCGCCGCATTCGGAGAGGCGCCTCGCGCAAGCTGGCGGCCGTGGAAGGGACGTCCGAGGTCGGCGGCGCCGTCATCGCGTCCGTGCTGACCACGGTGGCGGTGTTCTTCCCCATCGTGTTCGTCGAAGGGATCGCCGGGCAGATCTTCAAGGACCAGGCGCTCACGGTCACGTTCAGCCTTGCGGCGTCGCTGGTGGTGGCGCTGTCGCTGATCCCCATGCTCTCGTCGCTCGGCAGCAGCAAGGACGCCCGGGACGAGGGGACGACCGCGCCCGCTCCGTCGGACGAGCTCTCGGATCATGAACACACGCTGGGCCGGGTCTCGGCGGGATACACGCGACTCCTGCGGGCGGCCCTGCACCGACGGCGTCGGACCGTTCTGGCCGCGGCGGTGCTGTTCGCGGCGTCGCTGGCCATGCTGCCGCGCATCGGGAGCGAGTTGATTCCGCCGCTGACCGAGGGCGAGTTCCACTTCGAGTCGGTGCTGCCGGAGGGAACGCCGCTGGCGTCCACCAACCGGGTCCTGCTCGACATGGAGGCGGAGGCCGCCAAGCACCCCGAAGTGGACCTTGTCTTCGCGACGGTCGGGAGCCGCCTCGTGTCCGGCGGGCTCTCGCTCAAGACCAAGGGCGAGAACCTGGGGCAGCTGAATGTGGTCCTGAAGGATCGCTCGGACGACGCGCTCGAGAATCGCGTGGCGGAGTCGTTGCGTGCGCGCTTCGCGCGGATTCCCAACCTGGTGGCCAAGCTGGGGCGCCCCTCGTTCTTCAGCCTCAAGACCCCCGTGGAGCTGGTGTTCTACGGCGACAATCTGGACGAACTGCGGGAGTACACGCTCGGCGTCCTGCCCAGCGTGCGCAGCGTGCCGGGCATCGCGGATGTGCGCGCATCGCTGGAAGCCGGGAACCCGGAGCTGACCGTGCGCTTCGATCGGGATCGCCTGGCGAGCCAGGGACTCACGATCGATGACGTGTCCTCGCGACTCCAGGATCGCGTGCAGGGAACCGTGGTGTCGCGCTTCCGCGAGGCGGATCGGCACATCGATATCCGGGTTCGCAACCGGGAAGAGGACCGCGACACGGTCTCGGACATCGAGAACCTGGTCGTGGCCGAGCGCGACGGAGTGCCGGTCACGCTGGCGGCCGTCGCGGACATCGGACCCGCGCTGGGTCCCGCCGAGATCCACCGGATCCAGCAGAGCCGCGCCGCCATCATCACCGGCGAGGTGAGCGGGCGGAGCCTGGGCGACGTGATCGCCGAGCTGGAACGCGTGGTGCGCGCCCATCCCACGCCGGCCGGCATCACGTTTGCGCTGGCCGGACAGAACCTGGAGATGAAGCGCTCGTTCGCGAGCCTGGCGTTCGCGCTGGGGCTGGCGGTCTTTCTCGTCTACCTGGTGATGGCTGCCACGTTCGAGAACCTGGTCCATCCGTTCATCATCCTGTTCACGATGCCGCTCGCGGTGGTGGGAGTGGTCATCGGATTGCTGGTGGGCGGGTTCACGCTCAACATCATCTCCATGATCGGCATGATCTTCCTGGCCGGCGTGGTCGTGAACAACGCGATCGTGCTGGTGGACGCGATCAACCGCTACCGCCGCCTCGGATTGGAAATGGAGGAGGCCGTGGTCAGGGCCTCCACCGTTCGTTTGCGCCCCATCCTCATGACCACCCTCACGACGGTGCTGGGCCTGCTTCCCCTGTCGATCGGATTCGGCGAGGGCGCGGAGCTCCGGCAACCGCTTGCCGTCGTGGTGAGCTTCGGACTCGTCGTCAGCACCGCGCTGACGCTGCTCGTCATTCCCGCCGTGTACACCATGGTCCCGTCCACGGTCCAGACCCGGGCAGAAGAAGAACAGCTGGAAGCTGTCGTTGCGCAGGCCGAGCGGCTCGCAGCGGCAGGCCCCGCGGGCGGACCACCCGTGGAGGACACGACATGACCCTGCCCGAACTGGCGATTCGTCGCCCCGTCACCACGCTCATGATCCTGGTCTCGTTCTTCGTGATCGGCGCCATTGCGCTGGCCAAGCTGCCGCTGGCGTTCATGCCCGAGCAGGAGGAGCCGCAGGTCTGGGTGATCGTGCCGTACCCGAACGCGTCGCCCAAGACGGTGGAGCGGAACATTCTCCGTCCGCTGGAGGACGCGCTGGGTTCGATCTCCGGGCTCTCCAACATGTGGTCCCGCGCCGACGAGTCCAGCGCGCGCCTCAGCCTGTTCTTCGGCTGGGACGAGGACATGGGAATGAAGAAGGTGGAGATCCGCGAACGGATCGACCGGGTCATGTCCGAGCTGCCCAGCGACGTGGAGCGCGTGATCGTGTCGCAGGACTGGGATCCGGGGCGCAACGGCGAGACCATCCTGGACGCGCGGATCGCTGCGGAACGGGACCTCAGCCACGGCTACGACCTGCTGCAGGACCGCATCGTGAAGCCGCTGCTGCGCATCCCCGGCGTGGCCCACGTGGACCTGGACGGCGTAAACCCGCGCGAGATCAGCGTGAACCTGCGGTTGGCCGATCTGGAGCGGCACGGCGTGGACGTGCGCAACGTGCTGGCCGCGATCCGCGGGAACCACGTGGACCGGACGCTGGGCGTGATCCGCACCACCGACACGAACATCCTGCTGCGCGCGGACGGCAACTTCGACGACGTGGACGAGATCCGCAACCTGATCGTGTCCACGACCGGCATCCGCCTCTCGGATGTGGCCGACGTCCTCTACGAGGAGCCGCCCCTGGAGTACGGCCGCCACCTGGACGGGCAGTACGCGTTGGGCATCGGCGTGAGCAAGGAGTCCAGCGCCAATACGGTGGAGATCTCCCACGAGATCAAGCGGCGCGTGGAAGAGATGCGGGCCGATCCGGAGCTGGAGGGGATCAACTTCCTCATCTGGGAGGACCAGGGCAAGGAGATCCTGCGGACGCTGGGCGATCTTCGCAACACCGGGATCATCGGGGCGCTGCTGGCCAGCCTGGTCCTCTACCTGTTCCTGCGACGCTGGTCGTCCACGTTCTTCGCGGTGCTGAGCATTCCGTTCTCGCTCATCGTGGCGTGCGGCGTGATCTGGGCGATGGGCGGCAACATGAACACGATCACGCTCCTGGGGCTGATCGTGGGAATCGGCATGCTCGTGGACAATGCGGTCGTGGTGATGGAGAACATCAACCGCTACCAGGAAAAGGGAATCGATCCGCGCGCGGCCGCACTCATCGGTTCGCGCGAGGTCAGCGTGGCCGTGATCACCGCCACGATCACGTCCATCATCGTGTTCCTGCCCATCTTCTTCTCCGAGCGCAACGAGATGAATCTCATTCTCGGCGAACTCGGCCTGACGGTTTGCATCACGCTGATCGCGTCGCTCTTCATCTCGCAGACGCTGATTCCGCTGGCGGCCGGCACCATCGTGAAGGGGGGCGGCCGGAAGCCCGGCAAGCTCATGGAAGCGGTCCAGGACCGCTACCACAGCGTCCTGAGCTTCACGCTGCGGCACAAGTGGATCGGTCCGGTGGTGGGCCTCTCGGTGATCGGCTCCGCGATCTATCCGGTGATGAAGGTGGACAAGAACATGGAGGCCAGCCAGGCCGAGATGTTCGTGGGGATCCGCTACAACATCGACGAAGCCCTGTCGCTGGACAAGAAAGAGGCGCTGGCCACCCAGGTGGAGAACGCGCTGGATCCGTACCGCGACGAGCTGCACGTGCGGTCCATCTACAGCTTCTTCAGCGACCGCTGGACGATGACGCGGCTGTACATGACGGAAGGCCACACGAACGAGGCGGCGATGAACGAGATCCGCCGCAAGCTCCCGGAGATCCTGCCGCAGATCGCGGGGGTGCGCCTGGAGGTCCAGGACAACGTGCCGTTCTGGCAGCGCAACCGCGGAAAGCGCGTCGGCTTCCAGCTGAAGGGCGAGGACACGGAGATCCTGGGCCAGCTGGCGGACCAGGCGAAGGTGCTGCTGGAGCAGGTGGAAGGGCTGCACAGCTTCTACTCCACGACCGAGGGCGGCAACTTCGAAGTGCAGACCAAGGTGAACCGCGAGCTGTCGCGCGCCTATGGCGTGGGAGTGAACCAGGCGGCGGACGTGGTGGAGCTCACGTTCCGCGGTCGCGGTCTTCCGCGCTACCTTGACGGCGACGAGGAAGTGGAGATGAACCTGCGGCTCGACGAGCGGGAAACCGAGAGCCTGGATCAGCTGCGCAATCTGGCCGTCACCCAGAACGGCGAAGGGGGCGGCTCCGTGCCGCTGGCCACCGTGGCGGACTTCGCGATCGTGAAGGGGCCGGATCAGATCCAGCGCGACAACCGCGTCACCGGCGTGTGGGTCGGCGCCCGCTACGACGAAGGGGAGAAGGACGCCTACGTGGAGCAGTGCATGGCGCTGCTGGACACCATGGATCTTCCCTACGGGTATTCGTGGGAGCATCGCCAGTTCCGTCGCGAGGCGGCGGAGAGCCAGAAGGAGTTCCTGATCAACCTGCTGCTGGCGCTGGGACTCATCTTTGCGGTCATGGCCGGACTGTTCGAGAGTGCGCGCCAGGCGCTCAGTCTGCTCATTGCGCTTCCGTTCGCGCTGGCCGGAGCCGCGTGGACGCTCTGGTTCACCGGGACGGACTTCGATCAGCCGGCCGCCGTGGGGTTGCTGCTGCTGTTCGGGATC
>BQJX01000148.1 GCA_021604925.1 Gemmatimonadota bacterium | reverse complement strand
CAGATCCCCGGGGTGTCGGCGTCGCCGTCGCCGTCCGCGTCTCCGTAGCGGAAGAGGAACACGCCGGTGGGTCCGCACGCCGCCACCTCGGCCACCCCGTCGCCATCCATGTCCGCCAGAGTGGTGGAGGTGAGTCCACCGGTGGGCCACGGGCCGATCTCCATGGGCCAGCCGACGGGCTTGCGCCCCAGCGCCACGTCCATCACCACGCTCTGCCCCCGGGGCCCGATGTCCGTGACCGCGATGCCCGTGGGAGTTCCCAGGTTCGAATGGCTGTTGGGCCGCGTGGTCGACGAGAAGTTCGAGGCGTTGCCCTCATGCCACGCCTCGTTCGGCGTGCCGAGCGGGCTGAGCGAGAACGGGTTCCCGATGTCCACGAAACCGTCGGCCTCTTCGATGGTGATCGAACGCTTCTCGAAGATCACGTTCAGTCCGCGCCCGCGCGACAGGTTGGCGCGCGCCTGCCGCTCGTCCACATGCCAGATGAGAACGCCCGGATCGATGAGGAGATCGTAGTTGTGGCTCAGCGAGTCCGAGTCGCCCTTGATCGGCCCGAGAATCACGCCGGTCGAATCGTCCTGGTCCAGGGCCGTGTTGAACGAGCCGTCCGGGAGCCGGCCGTCCAGATCATCCACGCGGTTCTCGACCATGAAGTACTCGGTGGCGCTGACGGGCAACCGGAACCACTTGTACTCGTTCTCGGGCAGCGTGTCCTCTTCCGTGCGGGACTGCACCGCGTGCAGCCGCAGGCGGCCCACGTCGCGCTTGAGCAACGGCGGATCCAACCCGAACTGCGCCGTCACGAACCACCGCGACCACGCGCCGATCGCCGTGGGCAGGGCGCCGATGACCTCCACGTCCAGCAACTGGCCGGGCAGGTCGGGATCGTCGCGCTGAACGAACACGCTGGCCAGGTTCCCGCTGTCCATCACGCTGTAGAAGCCCACCGTGGGGGCGAACGTCTCCACGTTGTAGATGTCGAAGAGCCCGAGTTGATGACCCATCTCGTGCGCGATGCCGCCGTTCAGCGCCACGGCAAAGCCGTCCTGGCTCGACGTCTCCGGGTACGTGATCATGGTGGTCAGCGTGTCCGCCGGCATGTCGTTCGTGACCACCACCTCCGAATCGCTGAACGAGATCGAGAACGTGGGCAGGTCAAAGCGGCTGTCCTGGAATACGTCGTTCTGCCAGTCCGAGCCGGCGTGCACCACGAAGTAGACGTCGTACTCGCTCCACACCAGGTCGGGGTCCTGGTCCGCCGCGATCAGCGACTGCCGCGAGTAGTCCACCAGCCCGTCGATGTTGAAGAACTCGTCCTCGGTCTTGGGCCCGAAGTCCTCCATGTCGGACAGGCGGTACGCGCCGAAGCGATCTCCGCGCGGAAACACGTCTCCCTCGATGGCCACGCGCCCGTACGTCATGGACGCCCAGTAGCGGTTCACGGCCTCGAGGTGCGCGGCAAAGTAGCGGTCGTCGTGCGGAGGCGGATCGATGAAGATCCGGTCCGGGTCCGGATTCTCGCGCATGAAGCGGCCGTCGCCGGTGGTCTCGTCGCCGCGTCGGTCCGTCTCGAACTCGATGCGGATCACCGCAACGCGCAGCGTGGTGTCCGGGGCTCCGCCGCGGCGGCCGGCGCGCTGGGAGAGCTCCACGCGATCCAGCGACGGCAGGCGGGGCTCGCCCAGCTGCAGATGACCATGGTGCGCGGACTGCGGCAGGCGCGACTTGAGATCGCGGAAGCGGGAGATCCGCTCGATCTGCTGCGTCTGCTCCCCGTCGGCCGAGCGCAGCTCGGTCCACTGGGAGGAGTACTTGCGCACGGGAATCTTCCGGGCGTCGGCGACCTGCGCCACCACCAGAAGCGCCCAGACGATGAGAAGAACCGCCGGCGCGTGCACGCTGCGCCCGCCGCGGATCTCGACCTCAGGGTTGCGGTTGCCCACTCGATGGATCTCTCTTGTTGGGGGTTCCCACTGTTCCCGATCCTGATTCCGGGAACAGTGGGAAGCAATCATGCCAGCCGGGGGGGCATTCGGCCACCTAGAATTCGGCGGTAATCGAGAACCGCTTCACGCTGTCCAGGGTAGAGGCCTGCGGATACGACGCGAAGTCGAACCGGTACTTCTGGTAGGCCACACCGATCCCGAAGGTCACGTCGGTGATGTCGCCCAGGTCGTCCTGGACGTAGCCGGTGCGCAGGAACACGAAGTCCGAGAAACCGTACTCCACGCCCACATTGTAAATGGCGTCCCGGAACTCGTCGCCGATCGAGTCATCGCCCCAGGCGGTGAACAGCGCCTTGTAGGCGGGATCGGTCGAGAACGCCTCTCCCGTGGTCGTTCCGCCGCGCTGGCGAACCAGGGTCTTGTTCATGTCCGCCGCCACCGTGACGCGATGCGTATCGTCCACGTACGGGTCAAAGCCGACCCCCATGCGGAAGTTCATCGGGAGCGGGTTGGGAGCGCCGTTGTCCACGAACTTGATGGCCGGGCCGAGATTCGAGATCTGCAGACCCCAACGCGTGTTCATGGGCGCGAGATCGCGACCGTGCACGCCCAGGTCCACGGCCCAGGTGGTGCCGCGTCCCTCCTGCAGGCCATCGAACTCGGGCGCCAGGCGACTCATGATGATCTTGGCGCCGACTCCCACCGAGAAACGCTCCGAGAGCGCCGTGCCGTAGCCGGCCCCGATGCCCATGTCCCAGGAGCTGAACGTGCCGCGGGAGTTGCCCGCGCCGTCGGTGGCCTCGCTCTTGCCGTACGTGAGGTACATGATGTTGAGGCCCCAGTTGCCCCAGTCCTCGATGTTGCCGGCGTAGCTGGCGTACTCCAGGTACACGTCGTCCGCAAGGTCGGGCACCAGCCGCATGTGCGTGCCGGTGATCGACCGGTTGTCGAGGTAGAACCCCAGATTCGCCGAGTTCCAGTAGACCGCGTCGGCCCCGCTGGCCTCGGTCACGTGCGCCCCCCCCATCCCGGACGCACGAGAACTCATGGGGATCAGCAGCCAGGAAACCGCTGCTTCGGAAACGGCCTCGGCCTTCATCGGCAGAGCCGCGACGATCACTGCCGTCAGGATTGTCTTTCGCATGACCCTTGCACCTTCCGTTGTATGGCGCCGCGTGCCCTAGCGCATTCGGACGACCGTACCGACGAACTCGTCGGTCTGCCGCCCTCGTTCCTCATCGCCGAGATAGGTTGCTTCCAGTTTGAACAAATAAGTGCCGTTCGCCAATGGGTTGCCGTTCTCATCCTGCCCGTTCCAGGAAACGACGTTCTCGCCCCGGGCGGCGGCCAAGGTGGGTGCCTCGTACAATTTTCGGCCGGTGATGGTGAACACCTTGAGAGCTACATCGGCATCGTGGGTCAACGCGAAGACGAAATCCACCCGCCCGCGGAACGGATTCGGGTACGCCGCCACGTTGTTGTCCACAATGTCGAAACCGGCCGAATCGAGGACGATGGTGAATTCTACCTCGGCATCGCCCCGATTCCCCGCATTGTCGAACGCCTTGACCTTCAGAACATGGTCTCCGGGGGCCAGAGAGACGATCCGTCTCACCTTTCCTGTGGTGTACGACCCCTCCACGTAGGAGAAATCGGCCGCCAGGTCGTATCTTTGGCCGTCGATATCGGCCTCGAGGCGGGCGAACTGGGGGAACGGGCGAAGGTTCACGCCCGTTGCGTCGCTCACTTCGATGTTCAGAATCGGGGTGTCGGTAAAGATCTGGTCACCGTCGACAATCCGACCGTAGTTCTCGAACCGGATCACGATCCGGGGCCCCTCACGGTCCGTATCCAGGGACTCCGAAATGGTGGGTCCCAGCGCCAGGGACTCGTAGGCACCGGACGCGGCCCGGACCCCTCCTCCTTCCTCGAGGGCGAACACGCTGATCCGGCCGTTGTTCCCGGTCCGGACGCCCTCACTCAGAAAGAACCGGACTTCGTACCGGCCGTTGACCACGGGGACCTCCCCGCGGAAGGCCGTGCTCCCGTCCAGCGTGAAATCGATGTGGGCCGGGGCGCCGCCGAAAGTCAGGTAGTCGTAGCCCGTGGTGTCCGCGTCTTCGGTCACATGCACGAATGCCTTCCCGGAAAAGGCCGGCACGCCCGGAGTGGTCCCGTCCAGGATGTTCCCGTCGAAGTCGCGGAGCTGGCCGCGGATCAAGCGAAGCTCGCCATCTGTCGTTTCGGTGGCCACCGTGTTGACCTCGAAGTCCGCGAGCTGCTCGCCGAAGCGAACCTCCAGCGCCGGGTCACCAAGCAGCACGTACTTCTCGCTGTTCTTGCGCACGCCGGACGAGGTGGACACCTCCACCTTGGATTGGACCGCCGCCAACCCGATGGGTCGCGTGCCGCGCGAGGGCGTGGGAATGAGGTACGGCGTTCCGAACATGCTGCCCAGCCATCTCTGGTTCAACGCGGACGACGGCGACGGAAACACGAGACCGCCGGAAGCGAAGGTGGTGACCGCACCGCCGTCCTCGTGCTCCAGCAGGAGCTCCGTCATGCTGCTGCCGGAGAGCAGATCAAAGCGGCTCACCGTGCACGAGAACGTGGAGAAGATCGTGTAGCGCTCCTCGTTCAGGAGTTCGCCGATCTTCTGCGACACGAAGACCTCTTCCTGCGCCATGGTGTTCTGGTCGCCGTGGCCGGTGTAGGTGGTCATCAGCGCGCCGCGCGTGAACTCCTCGATGAACTTCTGCTGCGCTTGCGGCTTCTTGCCGAACTCGTTGCGAGGAAAGTCCACCAGATAGATCTTCACGCGATCGAGCGCCGCCGGGAACCGCTCCCTCGAGAGCGTTTCCACCTGCTCGGTGTGGAAGCGCTCCCGGACCGAATCCTCCAGCGTCCGCTCGTCGTCCGCCACCAGGATGACGCGATTCTGCCACTGGCCCGGCATGGTGCGGTTGGCGTAGGCCTCCAGCTTGTCGAGGCAGAGATCCAGGACGTCCACATCGGAGAAGGGCATCCGTCCGATCGCCACGTCCAGCGAGGGCTGGTTCAGGGGATTGAAGTCGTCCGCATCCAGGTATCCGAAGAAGTCGTCCGTGGAATAGAAGTCGATGTTCTCGGAATCCTCGAACTCCACGTTGGCTTCGCGGTAGCGGCGGGTGTACGTGGACAGGTAGTCCGTGGGACTGCCGGAGAGATTCCCCTTGGTGTCGTACGCGGCGTCGCCCAGCAGCACCACGTACAGCGGACTCGACGTCCAACGCGTGTTGGCCGCGGCCAGGAAGTCCCGGATCGCCACGGGGTCGCGCATCCCCCAGGAGAACTCCTGGTACACGTCGTCCGCGTCCACGGTCAACGTGGCGAAGTCGCGGGACCGGAGTTCGGCCAGACGCTCCGCCCCCTCGCGGAACTTCTCGTGGTAGATGATCAGGTACGTACCCTTGTTCGAGGTTCGCCGCAGACCCTTCAGGTCCGGGATCTCCCCCGCCGGCAGGGCGCGCACCCCGTCCAGGGTCACGGCGGCGTACCAGCGAACGCCGGTCATGCCGGGGTCGGAGAAGCGAAGGTCGTACGGGGGCGTGGGGTTCAGGAAGTTCACATCGGTGAGTTCCACCACTTTGTGCTGGTCCGTCACATCGAACAGGTGGATCTCGTTCGGGGCGGCGTCAAACCCGGTCAGCCGGAACGCGCTCTGCCCGTACACCAACCCGGCGGGAAGCGCGGTACAGGGAATCGAACCGGCGGGCGCCGTGGGCAGGACCAGGGAATCCGGATCCGAGTAGAAGTGCAGGAAGCGGCCCTTGTCCGCGACCAACCGCCGGTCGTACTCGACATCGAACCACCCGGTGAAGATGTGATCGATCGACTCGCCATCATCGAAGTCCGCATTCACCCGGACCTCGTTGTTGCCGTTCAACAGCAGCCCTTCGAAGCATCCCGTGACGTCGAAGGCGGCCGAGAACGCTCCGTGCAACCATTGCCACGTGGTCGTGATCTGATCCTGGAGCTTCAACTCCACGCGCCGGACGTCGCGGCCCGTGGCACGGTGGCTGTAGAGGCGGGCCGCCACGATTCCGTCCCCGGACGCGGGATTGGGCACGCTCAGACGGTAGAGGCGATTGTCCCCCCGTCCCCGCAGGTCCTCCCACATCCAGCCGTCCTCGTCGCGGTAGGCGAATTCCTCGGCATTGTTCTGCTCGTAGTGGCGACGGTGCGGCGAACTCGTGGGGAACGCCCCGCCCGAGAACGTGGTGTCCACCACCGAACGTGTGGCCATCCGCTGCGGAGGGGCCCCGAACGACCCGCCCCAGGTGACCCAGTAGTAGCTGATGTCGCCGTACTCGTTCTCCACGTAGTCGAACCGGGAGCGGTTGGGATCGAACTCGTTGGCCCAGCCAAAGGGCGCGTGCGCCCAGAAGAGGAATCGGTCCGAGAGATCAAAGACGCCGTCCCCGTTGCCCAGAGACTTCAGCCCGCACTCGGTCATGAACGCGGGGGGCGGAGACGCCAGCAGGTCCTCTTCCAGCGGAAGGTTCGTTCCCGCGAACACGCGGATCGTCCGCGGGTCGATCCCGCCGGGATCCACCCCCAGATTCGAGAACGTGAAGTAGTCCAGGCGGTACACGCCGGTCGTGGCGATGGGAAAGCGGACCCAGTTCGGCGAGGACTCGAACGAATCCGTGCCGCCCCCGCGGGCCACGGGAGCTTCCGCGATTCCCCAGCGGGTCGCCACGTTCGCGTTCAGAAGCGACGCGGCCTGCAACTCCATCCAGTCCTGGTGCTCGGGCCGGACGCGGGCGGAGTGACCGGCCGCGCGGTCGGACTCGTCGTAGACGAGACGCAGGCGCAACGACTGCGCCCAGATCAATGTGTTCCGCGACGCATCCCAGCGAACGGGATGAATCCCGAGACGCGTGACGTAC
>BQJX01000147.1 GCA_021604925.1 Gemmatimonadota bacterium | reverse complement strand
CCACCACCTCCTTGTACTGCTTGGTCCCGGTGGCGCCGTTCGAATGCACGAAGCGGATGCCGGACCCGGGAGTTGCGTCGCGAAACGCCGGCGACGCGTCCTGAGCCCAGGCCGCCGGAGCCGTGCCGCACCACATCCACGCGGCGAGCGCGAGCCCCAGACCCGACCAAACCCGACCAACTGCGCCCAAGAATCCCTCCTTCGTGGCGGGTGCGGATCATTCCCTGGAAGGGGAATCCCGGCAGCGTACCAGAGTTCCCGGATTTCTTGGGAAACGCCGCCTCTCCTCTCCGGGACCCCGCCGGCCGGTTCTGCTAGATTTGCCGGCAGACCATCCCTCCATCCCGACGGATCGATGACGCTTCGACTCCCCCGACTCCTGTCACTTCTCTGGGCGACGGCGATCTGGATCGCCGGCTGCGAGGCGGAGCCGCCCGCCGCCGTCGCACCCCGTTCTCCTTCCGGACCGATCCTGCTGGTCGCGGTGGACGGCCTGGAGTGGAACGTCCTGTCGCCGCTGCTGGCGGACGGGAAGCTGCCGCGAATCGAGCAGCTGATGAATCGGGGCCTCTACGGACTGCTCGAGACGTACCAGCCCACGTCCTCGCCCGTGATCTGGACCACGGTGGCCACCGGCAAACCCGCCGAGGAACACGGGATCCTCTCGTTCGCCTACCGCGATTCCGAAGGGCAACTGGGCCTCTTCGACAATCGCCACCGAACGACGAAGGCGATCTGGAACATCGCGTCGGACTACGGCCGGTCCGTGGCGACCGTGGGCTGGTGGATGACGTATCCGGTGGAGGAGATCCACGGCGTGATGGTGGCCCAGACCAACACCACCGCGCAGCTCGACTTCAGCGGCGGGCGCAACATCTGGAAGGGTTCGCTGCAGCGCGGCATTCCCGGACAGGTCTATCCGCCGACCCGACAGAACGAGATGATCCACATCCTGGAGCGGACCCAGGACCGCATTCCGCAGATCACGTCGGCGATCTTCGGACTGGATGCCACGCTGCCCGCCGACCAGACCCGACTCCTGGAACGCCGCCTCTGGGACAACTGCCTCTGGGCGTTCCGCGCCGACGCCACCTACCTGGAGATCGCCACGCGCCTGCTTCGCGAGGAGCCGAACTACGATCTGACGATGCTGTACCTGGGCGGCTCGGACGTGGTGGGGCATCGGTTCTGGCGCTATCGCGAGCCCGAACTCTACGCGGACCGCCCCGACTCCGGAACCGTGGCGCAGTTCGGCCGCGTGATCCCGGACTACTACCGCTTCGTCGACGCGGCCCTCGGCGAGTTGATGTCCGCCCTCCCCCCGGACGGCACCCTGATCGCGATCTCGGATCACGGCATGGGCCCGGTGAATCAGGACGCCACGTTCGGCTCCGACGACCCTCCCGAGGATGTGAACTCCGGCCACCACCTGGACGCGCCGCCCGGCGTTCTCATCGCCGCCGGACCGCGGGTGGCGCGCGCTGCGTACTCCGCCGCCCCGGGCGCCCTTGGCCGCGAAGAGCTGATGCGCCTCGGCAGCGTGTACGACATCGCTCCCACCCTGCTCCAGGGACTGGGGCTCCCGCTCGCCGAGGACATGCGCGGCCAACCGCTGGCGGCGATCTTCGGGGCGGCGAACGACGACTCACCCGAACGCGTTCCCACTCACGACACGGAGGAGTTCCGCGCCTCGCGACCCACCACTCCCCGCTGGGCCCCCGACGAGGCGGAGCGGATCGAGCAGTTGCGCGCGCTGGGATACGTGGGAGACTAGCGCCCCTTTCCAGGTTCCGCGGCAACCGATAGACTCTTGCGGCTCCCGGAACCGCTCCGAGCCGGCACGCCCCTCCACGCACGGGTGGACCATCGATCCTCTACTGAACTCGCAGGAACGCCAGCTCGTCGAACAGGAGCGCGAGCTTCTTCGCGACGTGGAGGCGCTGCTCAGCGACCTCGACATGCTTCCGGAGGACGTGCAGGCGCTCCGCGGGATCCGCACGGCGCTGGACGAGTTCTTCCTGCTGGTGGTCGTGGGCGAGTACAACGCCGGCAAGTCCACCCTGATCAACTGTCTGCTGGGCGAAGCCATCCTGGAAGTGGGCGATCTCCCCACCACGCGCGAGGTCCACCTGCTGCGGCACGGCGACGTGCGCTCGTCCCACGCGATCGAGGAAGGGCTGATCCTGCACCAGCTCCCGGCCGAGCGGCTGAAGGAGCTCAGCATCGTGGATACGCCGGGAACCAACTCCATGCAGCGCCGCGAGGAGGAACTGACGGAGCGCTTTGTGCCGCGCGCGGACCTGGTGCTGTTCCTCACGAGCCTGCTCCGGCCCTACTCCGCCAGCGAGCACGACTTCCTGTCCAAGATCCGGGCCTGGGGCAAGAAGGTGGTCCTGGTGATCAGCCACGCGGATCTCCAGCGAACCGAGGGGCAGATCGAGCGCGCGCGCGAGTACGTGCTGGAGCAGGTGCAGCGGGGACTGGATCACGAGCCGGAGATCTTTGCGGTGAGCGGCTCGGAGGTCCTGGACCACCGGGAACGCGGAACGCCGCTCTCGCCGGAGAACGAGTATCCCCGGCTCGAGGCCTGGATGCAGGGAACGCTGGCCACGCGCGAGCGGGTGCGCCTCAAGCTGCAGGCGCCGCTGGACACCATGGCGACGATCCTGGTCCGCCAGGGCGAGGCGCTGGCCGAACGCCGCCGGCTCATCGAAGGGGACCGCACCGCCATGACCGGGATCCTGGACGACGTGGACAGCTACGAACGTCGAATGGCGGAGGAGGTGGGGCGCTACCAGTCGGCCATCGAGAACGTGGTGCTCAAGCTGGAGCGGCGCGGTCACCGGTTCCTGGACGACACGGTGCGCCTGGGCAACCTGCTCCGGCTTCGCAACTCCGACCTCATGGAGAACCGCTTCCGGAACGATGTGGTGGGCGACACCGCGGAACGGATCGAGGAAGAAGTGCACGCGCTGATCGACTGGCTGGTGCGCGAGAATCTTGCCGCGTGGGACCGCGCGCAGGTCGCGCTGGAGGAGCGACGGGCGGCGCTGCACGAGGCGGCCTCGCGCACGCGCTTCATCCCGCGGGAAACGGTCTACAACCGCGAGCAGATCTTCAAGAATCTCGCCGTGCCGGTGCGCCAGTATCTGGACAAGTTCGATGCGCGTTCGGAGGCCGATCGGGTCGTGTCCGCGGTGAACGACTCCATCGCCCGCACGTTCGGCGTGGAGGTCGTGGTGCTCGGGATCGGCGCGGTCCTCACCGCCGCGCTCACCTCGCTCACCATCGACTTCACGGGGGCCATCGGGGGCACCATTCTGGTGCTGACCGGGTTGTTCATCCTTCCCCATCGACGCACCCGCCTCAAGCGCGAGCTCTCCACCAAGGTGGAAACGCTGAAGGAAGAGCTGACCGAGAGCGTGGGGCGCAGCTTTCTGGCGGAAGTTCGCCAGTATGCGGAGCGTCTGCGCGAAGCGTTCCTGCCCGAACTGGAGGCCGCGCGCGCCCGGGCCGACTCGGCCGCGGAAGCGTCGAAGCGTCTGGAGGCGCTGGAAGTTCGAAGAGCCGAGCTGCACCGGACGGTCGGTAGCCTCGACACGTGAAGCCGCTAGGCGAAGTCCTGTGGCACCTTTTCCAGGAAGCGGAACTCCCCGGACCGGTCGTACTGGATCGTCTCCCAGGTGGTTCCCGTCTTCCGGGAGTCCACCACCACGCCGTACGGCCCCACGTACTTGAAGCTGCGGTCCGGGCGCACGGTGCCCACCTTCCCGTAGACCTTCTGGCGCTTCATGCACACGAGGTGCCATCCGCGCTTGGGTTTCCTGGCCTTGAACGCGAATCCCAGAATCGTCTGATGCTCGGCGCCGTTGCGACCCACGTCGTCCTCCACCCCGGAAAGTGTCCATCCCCATTGGCTGCGCACGCCCGCCGAGTCTCGCACGGAAGACGCTCCCTGACAACGCGGCCGTGAGGGCCGGCGCCCGCTCCTTGCCGCGGCCCCGCCCGTTCGCCTAGACTGGCCTTCCGCCGACCGGGAGGTCCCATGGTCCGCAGACTCCTCGCAGGGTGCGTTCTTCTCACGCCCCTCCCCACCCTGGCCGGAAGCCTCTCGGTGCCCGGCGACTTCTCCAAGATCCGCTGGGCGGCCCAGGCGGCCGCCGCGGGAGACACCATCCTGGTGGCGTGCGGCACGTATGAGGACTTCCTCATCGAGTTGAAGCCCGGGGTCGTGCTGCGCAGCGCCGACGGCCACCCCGACTGCGTCACGATCGACGGTGGCGACCAGGAGACCGTTCTCTTCGGACACAACCTGGACGCCTCCACGCTCATCGAGGGGATCACGATCACGGGAGGGCGGCCCAGCAACCATGGCGGCGGCTTCTACTTCCGGGACTCGGACGTGCACATTCGCGACTGCGTGTTCGAGGACAACTACAGCGTGAACTGGGGCGGCGGGATCGCGTTCCAGGGAACCTCGTCCCCCACCATCGAGCGGTGCGTCTTCCGCAACAACGAGGCGCTCTACGGCGGCGGACTCTACTGCGAGTACGGCTCGCCGACCGTGGACCACTGTCTGTTCGAGGGGAATCGGTCGCGCTTTTCCGGCGGCGGCATGGCTGCCTGGTATCCCAGCTCATCGCCACTGATCACGAACTGCGTCTTCCGCAACAATGAATCCACGTTCCTGTTCGGAGGCGGCCTGTTCGCACGGGCCTCCCATCCCACGGTCGTGAGTTGCACGTTCACCGGGAACGCGGCAGACGAGAAGGGCGCCGCCATCCACGCGCGCGCCCAGGCGCGCGTCACGGTCAAACGGAGTCTCATTGCGTTCAACGTGGGCACGGAGTCCGTGTTCTGCACGGAAGGCGGTCAGGTGCAGCTGGCCTGCTCCAACGTGTACAAGAACGGCGAGGGAAACTGGACGGGTTGCATCCAGGACCAGGCGATCGGAAACGGCAACTTCTCGGAGGATCCGCTCTTCTGCGATGCGGACTCCGGCGACCTCACGCTGCGCGCGGACTCCCCGTGCGCGGCGGACGCGGCGAGTGGCTGTGGACTGGTGGGTGCCCTGGACGTGGGGTGCGGCGCCATCCGGGTGGAAGTGAGCAGCTGGGGGCAGGTGAAGGCCGCGTACCGCTAGGGAGCTTGCCGCAGCAGCTGCGCCGCCTCCTGGTTCTCAGGCTCCAGCCGAAGACACTCGCGCCAGTGCCGGCGCGCCGCCTCGTGATCACCGCGCGCCCACGCCAGCATCCCGAGATTGCGCTGCAGGAGCGGCGCCAGCGGGTCCAGTGCCACCGCGCGGAGCAGCAGCGCTTCGGCCGCCACCAGGTCTCCGGCGCCCGACCGCCCGACCGCCTCGTACAGAAGCATCTCCGGTGTCTCCACTCCGCCTTCGTTCCGGTACATCTCGATCTGTTGCAGGCACGTCTCTACCTGGTTCGCGTTGGCCGCCTGCAGAGCCAGCTCCAGGCGCGTGGGTCGCGGGAGTGGCGCCTTACCGGGCAGCGGTTCGGCCAGCCGGTACAGGTGAAGGCGACGAACGAAGCTCATCCGCACCCGCCACGAGTGGACCAGCCGCATCCGCTCCGCGACCCCGGGGTAGTCCTGATCCAGGGTCTCCGGCGTGATGCCGCCCGGCTCGGCCACCAGGACGTGTGTGAACCCGCGCTGGGCCAGCAGTCCGCCGCCGCCCTCCGCGGACGACAGCGGGTACCACACCGGAACCGCGCTCGTCCCTTCGGTCAGGACCGGCGCGTACGCGCCCAGGATCACGGCGTCCTCCCCCACCATGAGCGCCAGCGAGTCGCGGATGCGAGCCAGTCGCTCGGTGCGGTGAGTGGCCCACCACGTCCACTGACCGGCATTCAGGATCACGCAGGCCACCGCCGCCCCCAGGACCCATTGCGATCCGGCCCTTGGGGAGAAGCGCCGCCGGGCCTCGGAAGCCCGGCCGGCGATTGTCCGAAAGGCGGCGAACAAGAGCAGGCCGATCAGCGTGCCCCACAGCACGTTGCCGGCGACCGGCCCGAAGGTCGCCACGAGCCACGAAGGTCCCGTCTCGTCAATCGCCGATCGCGCCTCGAGGGGGATCGACATTCTCCGGAAGCGGTCGTAGTGAACGGCGGCGTACGGGACCCCGACGCCGAGGAACACGAACCAGGAGAGCCCCGGGATCCACTCATCCAGCCGCCGCATCCGCGGGAGCGTGCCTCCCTGGGTCGCTTCCAGCGCCTGACAGACGGCCGCCCCGATCAACGGGTACACCATGGGAATGAAGTACCGGGGAGGCGTGTACGGAAAGATCGCGTGGTAGACAAACGCCCCGGCAAACCAGAACGCGAAGATCGCGGATCCGTCCTCCAGCCGCCGGCGCCGCGCGGCACCGTTCCCGAGCGTCCAGATCACGAACAGCCCGCCGAACAGGGAGACGACCGGAGCGCGGTGGATGAGGAATCCGTTTCGATACGTACGAAACAACTCCAGGACCGCCTCGATCCCCGAGGTGAGAATGGGCGGTCCCGCCTGACCCGCCGAGGTGTACCCGGTGACCCAGGCCAGGATCTCGGCGCGATGCGGGAGGAACAGGAACGTGGCCCACGCCAGCCCGAGCAGGATCGAAGCCCCGGCGACCGCCCCCCACGCCCGTCGCTGCGGATTCCTCCACACCACGAAGAGGAGGATTCCCGCGGCCGAACCCACCGCGTGGTACTTGCCGAAGAGCACCGCACCCACGGCCAGCATCGCGGCCAGGGCCCACGCCAGCGGGCGGCGGCCCAACGCGAACCACGCCGCGCCCGCCAGGAGAAGCGCCACCACGTGCTCCGCCATCAGGATCCGCGCAAAGAGGATCAGCCAGTGCAGGATCGCCCCCACCGCGAGCACTCCCAGGGC
>BQJX01000146.1 GCA_021604925.1 Gemmatimonadota bacterium | reverse complement strand
TGCTCCACCCAGCGCCCGCGCGCGCGGATCCGCGTGCCCACCGAGAGCGGCGGCATCTGCCCCACCACCACCAGGGTGCGCTCCTCCCCCTCCGGGGCCACGCGCATCACGGTGTAGCCGGTCTCATCGCTGCGGAACGTGATCCGGGACACGGTTCCGGTCAGCTGCTCGCCCCCCTGCCCGCCGGAGGACGGAAAGAGTCCGATCTGATCGCTATCCGACACGCGCGCCTCCCTTCGCATTCCCTCCCCCGTGGTTACCACGCCCGCGCATCCGCGACAACGTCGGCCGAACGAAAACGACCCCCCGGAGTTCCGAGGGGTCGATCGATGAGGTGCTCCCACGATCCGCTCAATTCGGGCGGCCCGGACGGTCGCGATCCGGCCCGGCCGACTCGGGTCCCGCGGGCCGGATCACACGGCCCGAATCCGGCAGCCCGAACTCACGCCGCCGGATCAGGCGGCCCGGCTCAGGCGGCCATATCCGAACCCTTCGCGAGCTTGCGAAGCTTGAGCAGACAGCGCTTCTCGATCTGGCGGACGCGCTCCCGCGTCACGCCGATCTTCTTGCCGGTGGCTTCGAGCGAAAGCGGCTCCTGTCCGTCCAGCCCGAACCGGAAGTTGAGGATGCGTCGCTCGCGGTCGTCCAGGCTCTCCAGCAGCCCGGTGATGCGTCGGCGATTCAGCGATGCCGCCGCATTGTCGATGGGCGACACCTGCTGGTGATCGGGCAGCAGATCGTAGAGCGTGGCCTGTGCTTCGTCCCCGATCGGAGAGTCCATGGACAGCGTGCTCTTGGTCAGCTTGGCCAGCTTGGTGACCTTGGCGATGGGCAGATCCAGCGCCTCGGACACCTCGTCGATCGTGTGCTGCCCCTCGCGCTTCTGCGCCAGATCGCGCTCGGTCTGCAGGTACTTGCGGAGGTTCGCGATCACGTTGGCCGGAATGCGCACCGTCCGGCTGTGGTTGGCCAGCGAGCGGGTGATCGATTGCCGAATCCACTTGGACGCGTAGGTCGAGAAGCGGAATCCCAGTTCGGGATCGAAGTACTCGGCCGCCTTGATCAGTCCGAGGTTGCCCTCTCCGATCAGGTCCGAGAACGACAGCCCCATGCCCTGGTAGCGGCGGGCGATGGAGACCACGAGTCGAAGGTTGGCAGCCACCAGATGATCGAACGCTCGCTGATCACCCTTCTTGGCCGCCCGTGAGAGTTCTACCTCTCCCTCACGATTCAACAGCTTGATCTTGCTGATCGCGGCGAGGTAGGCACCCAGACAGTCCCGGGAGCGGGACGGATTCCCTGCGGCGCTTCCGTTCCCGCCCTTGGAGCGAGGCTCCACGACGGGGCGGACGGGCTCGAGGGAGCTCTCCCTGGAATCCAGCATGTGCAAGTCTCCTCTGAGAACGTTCAATTCTCCGAGGTCTTCCGATACCCAGAGGTTCATCGCCGCCTCCCTTCTCCTGCTCGCGACCGGTGAAGGACTTGTTTTGGGCCGGCATGTCGAATCGGCAAACCCCACGAACTTTTGCCGTCGCTTGTTTACATTGCAGGGGGCATGCCAAGAAACGAGATCCGTGGGGCGCTGCAACCGGCCCCTCGGTAAACGGTTGCTGGGGCATCGCTTGCAGGCGGGGATCGCTATCGCGAACAGCCCTTCGCGTTGGATCGAAACGGGCGCACTGGACACTCGGAGTGGAAACCCGCTTTACACTTTCCGGCACGACGCTGGAAGTCGTTGATTTCAAAGGCACCCTGCTTGACAACGATCTTTACAGGGCACTCCACCCGAAACTGGACACCTGCTTCACAGTTTCCCGGCTTTCGGAGGCAGAGCCTCGGGCCTTCCTGGTCACCACCTCCGGCCCCAGCGCTCTCGTCGGGCCCTCACCCACCCGCGGGGCAGGACAGCGCACAAAAAAGCGACCCCGAAGGAGCCGCTCAAACGCACTCGTTCCCGCGCCCGGGATCAGAGGTTGATCTTGTACCGGGCGATCTTGTTCAGCAGGCCCCGCCGGCTGAGTCCCAGGAGCTTGGCCGCGTGCGAGCGGTTGCCTCCCGTCTTGGTCAGCGCCTTGGTCACCAGGTCCCGCTCGATCGTCTCCACGCAGTCCTGCAGGCTCTGGTCCGGCGCCAGGTTCATCACGGGCGGGGCAGCGGCCCCGCGAACGTCCGCCGACAGCGACTCCACCGTCACGCGATCCTCGCCGTCCGCCATGGCCACGGCGCGTTCCACCTCGTGACGCAGATCGCGAACGTTCCCCGGCCAGTGGTGCGCCGTGAGACGGTTCATGGCCTCGTGCGAGAAGCCGGGGATGTGCTTGCCCGTGGACTCGTTGAACCGCTCCAGGAAGTGCTCCACCAGAAGGGGCACGTCTTCCTTCCGCTCGCGCAGCGGCGGAATGCTGATGCGGATCACCCGGAGACGATAGTAGAGGTCCTTGAGGAACTCGCCGCTCTCCACCAGCTGGATCAGCGGACGGTTCGTGGCGCACACGATCCGCACGTCGATCTTGCGAACCTGATTGGACCCGACCGGCTTGATCTCGCCCTGATCCACGACCCGGAGCAGGCGCTCCTGGAACGCAGTGGACGTCTTGTCGATCTCATCCAGGAAGATCGTGCCGCCGTCCGCGCGCTCGAACAGGCCCACCTTGTCCTGCTTGGCGTCCGTGAACGATCCGCGCAGGTGGCCGAAGAGCTCGCTCTCCAGAACGTCCCCGGAGATCGCGGCGCAGTTCACGGTGACGAGCGCGCGATCTCCGCGACTCGAAACGTGGTGAATGGCGTTCGCGAACAGTTCCTTGCCGGTGCCGGTTTCCCCCTCGATGAGCACGGTGGTCCGACTCTCGCGGAGGCGCTCGACCAGATCCAGGATTTCCAGCATGCGCCGGTTCTGCGTGAGGATTCCCTCGAAGCCGTGCCGGCGCGTGAGGCGACGACGCAGTTCGCGGTTCTCGTGACGAACCGCCTCGAACTGCATCTCCTGCACGGCCATGGCGGCGGCCGTGGCAAACGCGACCAGGAAGTCCAACTGCGGCTGCCGGAAATAGCCCACGGTGGAGTTCAGATCCACGTAGAGACCGCCCAGCAGCGTCTCTTCGGAGAAGAGCGGCATGAACACGACGGAACCCAGACCCTCGACCAACTGCGGATCCATCCCCGCGAAGCGCGGGTCGCGCGCCGGAGAGGTGGAAACCAGCGGCTTGGGCCCCAGTGGTGTCTCCCCGCGCAACGCCTCGATGATGGCCAGAAGCGTGGGGCCGTCTTCGGCCGGACGGGAGCTGTCCGCGGTCAGCGCCAGACGCCCCTCCTGATCCGAGAGGAACAGCGCCGCTCGGTCCCCGTTCATCCTCTCCTCGATGATGCACTCCAGCGCTTCTACCCGGCTCCGCGGATCCGGCGCGCCGTGAATCCGGGCCACGGCTTCGTTCAACGCGGACAGGTCGTTGCGGGCCGAAAGCGCGGTCTCTTCCAGCAGTCGATCGATGTCACGGTGCACGTCCTGCAGCGCCTCGGATCCATCGCCGACCCGCTCCAGCAGATCGATGGCGGACTCCAGGTGGCTTCGCGCGTCGCCCGAAGGCTCATCGCACACCATCTCCAGCTTGGCCGCCATGAGGTAGGCGTGGCCCGCCTCGTAGTCCGCCCCGATTTCGTCGAACGTGGCGCAGGCCTTTTCCAGCTGCTGCGCCGCACCGCCCAGTTCCACGATGTTCTCGATGCAGAACGTGGCGTACTCCAGCCGGGTGACCGCCAGGTCGAACGGCGTCCCGCAGTCCTCGTGCACCGCAAGCGCGCTCTTGTACGAATCGGAGGCTGCGGCCGTGTCGCCCTGGGCCGCCTCGACGCGGGCCCGAATCCGGATCAGAATGCCACGCTCGTAGCGTTCGTCCAGCGCGTGCGACAACTCAAGACCGCGCGTCAGGTATCCCTGCGCTTCTTCCAGGTTCCCCGCGCGCGACTCCAGGTCCGACAGGCGACGCAGCGCCTCCAGCACCAGGTCGCCCTCCGGGGCGAGTTTCTCGCCGCCGGCCAGCGCGTTCCGGTAGTGCTCGCGCGCTTCCTCGTGCGCTTCGCACGAGAGGGCGAGGTCTCCGACAAACTCATCCACCAGGACCATCTCGCGGGCTTCGCCCAGGTCCTGCAGCATTTCCCGCGCACGGTCGTAGTAGGACTCCGCCTCGGTCCAGTCGCGCTTCTGGCGGTAGTAGTTGCCGAGGTTCAGGCAGAGCTTGGCCACGCTGGAGCGGTTGCCGATTCCCTCCAGCAGACGCAGCGCGCGCTCGAACCGCTCGCGCGCCGACTCCCACTGCCCGCTCTTGAACTCGGCCACGCCGAGATTGAAGAGGCTGCCGCCCACGTCCAGCGTGTGGCCCAGCTCTTCGTGGTACTCCACCGCCGTCCGGAGATGGCCGATGGCACGGCCGAAGTTCCCGAGGTTCTTTTCCATGAGCCCCAGGTTGTTCAGGCACTGCGCCATTCCCGCGCGGTCCTCGATCAGCCGGAAGCCCGCCAACGCCGCTTCGAACGAGCGGCTGGCGCCCTCCCAGTCTCCACGGCGCATGGCGATGATCCCGAACGCCTTCTGCGCCCGCGCCAACTCGCCGGCCGCACTCGGATCCAGGATCCGTTCCGTGACTTCCAGGACGCACCGCTCGGCCTCGTCGTACTGACCGAGACTGATCAACGCAAACGCCCGCTCATTCTGGATGCGGCTCAGCGACAGCTCCGTGGCGCCCTCGGGGAGATGCTGCTCCGCCGCCTCGAACAGATCCAGGGCCTTGCGGAACTCGCCGGTCTGGTTCCGGCAGCACGCCATCTTGAAGTAGATCTGGGCGAGGAGGTCGGAGGACTTGCGGGCCTTTTCCGTGATCGCCAGGAGCTGCTCGTAGTACTCCATGGCCGATCCGTACTCGCCGGCGCTCTGGCTGAACTCGGCCAGCTGCTCAAGGAGGCTCACGTCTTCGCTGCCCGCCGCGGAGTTGCCCGCCGCGTTGGGACCCACGTCCGGAACGGCTCCGCCGGGGAGCTTTCCGTGATCAGGCTTGTCGTGGGGCCCTCGCATGCCCACCCACCTTTCAAAGGCTGTAAACTACCTTCACCCTACTCGGCACACGAACAACCCGGACACCGCCCGGGCGAGTCCAGAGTTCGAACGGCCGACCCGGGAGCGGAGTCCGCTCCCGGTCCTTCGCTACAGTGCGAAGATGCGGAGAAGCTTGAGGTAGACCTTCACGAGGACACGCCAGTCCTCGGAAGACTCCTGCGTCTGCACCGCCATCTTGCCGTTCGATTTCTGAAGGCTCACCTGGGCGCTGTTCGCGTTCATCCGCGAATAGCCCGGATTGTTCCGCTGTGGCTGATCAGGATCGCCATCCGCAATCGTAGGTCCCGCGAGCGACACACTCGCGAAGAGCATCGATAGCGAAAGGCCGACCACCAATCCACGCATCAGTCTTGTCATGCACACACTCCGCTGGCTGCCGTCCGAAGACGGCGTCGATCGAGGGAAACGCACGGTCTTCCTCGACAACACCCATTGTAGAACCGGGACCAGCAAACGTCAACGGGTGGCCCGTTGGCCGCCTTTGGCCTCAAATGCCCGGATTACGCCCCAAGTCATTCCTACCAGGGTTACCAAACCCCAGGGCAGCGCCAGCCGGCCGGTCGTGGTACTCAGGGTTCCCTGCAGATCCGGCTGATAGTCGGTCAGGACGGCCACCAGGGCGAACCAGACACCCTGCAACACAAAGGCGCCGACCACCACGACCACCCAGTCCACGATCAGTCGATCCCAGAACCTAGACCAGGAATCGTCCAAAACTCGTCTCCTCTTGACTAGGATCGGTCAGGAACGCCGTTCCACGCCCGGCAGCCACACAAAGGTGGCCTGGCCTTCCGAGTCGCCCTCGGTGCGCTGGCACTGGCCGATCAGTTCAATGCGATCCCCGTTTCGGCGCCAGAGGTACGCGGCACCCCCGTCGGTGCTGACGAAGGTGGCACCCTCGGCGATCTCCTCCACGTCGCCCGCGAACGCCGGCGAGGCGCCCAGCAACGAAGCCGAGTCCGGAGCGTGGATCCGTCCACTGACCAGGACGCCCGCGCCAAACAGCGCGATGCCGACGAGAGCTGCGGCGATCTGCTTGGATTGCATGAGATTCACCCCTTGTTTGTGGAAATCAACGACGGCGTGGGTCGCTGACATCACCGTAGGGGGCGGGACAGCCCTCTGTCAACGGGACGCGGGAACATCGCCGTCCTCGGCGGGCGGGGCCGTGGCGAGCGCCGGGGGGCTCCAGGCCATGACCTCCTCCGCGGTGGCCCTGGGCGCAAGCATGGCCCAGGCCACCTCCTCCGGAGTCGCCTGACCCGCCGGCAGTTGCTCCGCCAGCTGCCAGACCCGGCCCAGGTAGCTGGAGAAACGCTTCGCCTCCGCGCCGGCCAGTGCCCGTCCGGGCGGCGAATCCAGCTTGAGCGGATCCACGTAGCCGCCGTTCTGCTTCACCCGGAAGTCCAGGTGAGGCCCGGTCGACAGCCCGGTGGATCCCACGAACCCCACCACGTCTCCCTGGTCCACGCGGGTCCCCTTGCGAACCCCCTTTGCGAACTTGGAGAGGTGTCCGTAGCAGGTGGTGTAGGTGGAACTATGCCGGATCTCGAGGTAGTTGCCGTAGCCGCCCTTCCTCCCGGCGAACACGACGGTCCCGCTGCCGAGCGCGCTCACGGGGGTTCCGGTGGGAGCGGCGTAGTCCACTCCCCAGTGCGGACGAACGGTCTTCAGGATCGGGTGCAGCCGATGGGCGCTGAACCGCGAGCTGATCCGTCGGAAGCTGAGTGGCGACTTCAGGAACGCGCGCCGCACGGACTTGGCCTCGTCGTCGTACCAGTCGAGCGTGCCCTC
>BQJX01000145.1 GCA_021604925.1 Gemmatimonadota bacterium | reverse complement strand
CGCGCTACCGGATCTCCGTGCGCAAGGTGCAGGAGCGCCGCTTCCCCGAACTGACCGATGAACTCGTCGCCAAGAACACGGACCTCGAGAACATTGCGGCGCTCCGGGAAAAGGTGAAAGAGGAACTGACGCTGCGCGCGGACCGCGCCGCGGTGGAACGCCTGGAGAGCGTGCTCCTGGAGAAGGTCGTGGATTCCCATCCGTTCGAGGCGCCCGGCGCGCTGGTGGAGGGACTGCTGGACGACTTCGTGCAGCAGCGCCGTTCCGAGGCCACGTACCAGGGAGAGGATCCGGACGCGGTGAACGTGGACGAGCTCAAGAGCACGAATCGCGAGGGTGCGGATCGTCAGGTTCGCCGCATGCTGCTGCTGGATGCGATCGCGCACGAGCAGAAGATCGAAGTGACCGAAGAGGAACTGCGGGAGCGCGTCATGCGCATGTCGGCCATGCGCGGCACGGAGCCGCGCAAGCTGATCGACGAGATGGGCGGCGATCGATTCCTACGGCGCCTGTCGCGCGAAGTGCGCGACAAAAAGGTCCTTGCGTTTCTCGTGGAGAATGCCGAGATTACGGAAAAGACCGTCCCGGCCCAGCCGGGCGAATAACTGGATCCAAGCGCCCCTGGAGGGCGCTTGGCGTGTTGGGAAGCCCCTTGGGAGGAGAGAGAAGATGGCGCTGGTTCCGATGGTCGTGGAGCAGGATGGGCGAGGGGAACGCGCGTACGATATCTATTCGCGTCTTCTGAAGGACCGGATCGTCTTCCTGGGCACCCAGGTCGAAGACAACATGGCGAGCCTGATCATTGCCCAGCTTCTCTTCCTGGAAGCGGAGGATCCCGATCGGGACATCTTCCTGTACGTGAACAGCCCGGGGGGTTCCGTGACCGCCGGACTCGCGATCTACGACACCATGCAGTACATCAAGCCGAACGTGGTCACCATCTGCATGGGCATGGCCGCCAGCATGGGCGCCATTCTGCTGACAGCGGGAACCAAGGGCAAGCGCTCGGCGCTGCCGAACGCGCGCATCATGATTCACCAGCCGCTGGGCGGCACGCAGGGTCAGGCGTCGGATGTGGACATCTACGCCAAGGAGATCCTGGGCACGCGTCAGCGCCTGTACGAGATCCTGGCGCACCACACCGGCCAGCCCATGGAAAAGGTCCACGAGGATTGCGATCGCAACTACTTCCTCTCCGCCGCGGAAGCCAAGGCGTACGGGCTCGTGGACGAGGTCATCGACAAGAGACCCTAGAGGTCTCCACAGGAAGGAAGCCCCGTGAAGAAGGGCATGGATTCTCCGCACGCCATCAAGTGTTCGTTCTGCGGACGCGGCCAGGACGAGGTCACCAAGCTGGTGTCCGGTCCGTCCGTGTACATCTGCAACGAGTGCATCAAGCTGTGCAACGACATCCTGGAAGAGGAGATGGGCCGCGAGGCCACCACCGTGTCGGTGGATCTCCCCAAGCCGGTCGAGATCAAGGGAATCCTGGACGACTACGTGATCGGGCAGGAGCGCGCCAAGAAGGCGCTCTCGGTGGCGGTCTACAACCACTACAAGCGGATCAACTCCGATGTGGAGGATGATCCCACCGAACTCGAGAAGTCCAACGTACTGCTGATCGGGCCCACGGGAACGGGCAAGACGCTGCTGGCGGAAACGCTGGCGCGCCTGCTCAAGGTGCCGTTCGCGATCGTGGACGCCACCACGTTGACCGAGGCCGGCTACGTGGGAGAGGACGTGGAGAACATCCTCGTCAAGCTCCTGCAGGCCGCGGACTTCAACCTGGCCAGCGCGGAGCGCGGGATCATCTACATCGATGAGATCGACAAGGTGTCGCGCAAGGCGGACAACCCGTCGATCACGCGCGACGTGTCCGGCGAAGGCGTGCAGCAGGCGCTGCTCAAGATGCTGGAAGGCACCACGGCAAACGTCCCGCCGCAGGGAGGCCGCAAGCACCCGCAGCAGAAGTACCTGGAAGTGAACACCAAGAACATCCTGTTCGTGTGCGGCGGAGCGTTCGCCGGCCTGGACAAGGTGATCGCGCGCCGCCGCGGCCAGAAGGTGGTGGGCTTCGGCTCGGACCTGAACACGTCCAAGGAAGACAAGCTCCAGATGTTCGCGAACGTGGAGCCCGAGGATCTGCTGAAGTACGGGTTGATCCCGGAGTTGATCGGCCGTCTGCCGGTGCTCTGCACGTTGGACGAACTGACCGAAGAGCAGCTGGTGGAGATCCTCACCAAGCCCAAGAACGCGCTCTGCAAGCAGTACAAGAAGTTCTTCAAGATGGAGAAGGTGCAGCTCACGTTCACGGACGAGGCACTCACCGCGATCGCCAGTGTGGCCAGCAAGCGCGGCACCGGTGCGCGCGGCCTTCGGTCCGTGCTGGAAGGCGCCATGCTGGACGTCATGTACGACATCCCGTCGACGGATGGCGTCGTCGAGGTCGTCATCACTGAAGATGCGGTAATGGGAAGGAGCGATCCCGTTGTCGTCCTCTCCGAAGAAGCCAAGAAGAAAGAAGCCTAGCGAGTCCGGTCGCAAGACCGCGCCCGCGCGCAAGAAGACTTCGCAATCCGCGACGAAGAAGCGGACCCCGGCGAAGTCGACGGCGAAGTCCGCGAAGAAGGCAACCAAGAAGACCGCCCGGAAGGCCGCGGCCAAGCCCGTGAAGAGGCGGACGGCGACGGCCAAGCCGCGGTCCCAGGCGAAGAAGCCGGCTGCCAAGGCCCCGGCCATGGCGAAGAAGCCCGCCGCGACCCGTCGCGGTCGCGTGCGCATGACCGCGGCCGGCGGCGACGAGGTGACGTTCGCCTCGCGGCTGCCGCTGCTCCCGCTTCGTGACGTGGTGATCTTCCCCGGCATGATCGTGCCGCTGCTGGTGGGTCGCCCGGCGTCCGTCGCCGCCGTGGAGCGCGGCTTGGCCGACGACAAGTTCTTCGCCGTGCTCACCCAACGCGATCCCCAGGATGTGGAGCCCAGCCCCGAGGCGCTCCACAACGTGGGCACCGTGGTGCGCACCGTCCAGGTGCTGCGTATGCCGGACGGCAGCCTCAAGGTCCTGGTGGAGGGCATCGGCCGTTTCCGCGCCGGCAAGCTCAGCGAACGGAACGACTACCTGGAAGTGTCGCTGAAGGTCGTGAACGACCAGGTGCGGGACACGCCCGCCGTCAAGGCGCTCATGCGCGGCGTGATCCGACTCTTCCAGGAGTACGTCACGCTTCATCACGCCATCCCCGACGAGATGGCGGCGGCCGTGGACAACATCGAGGATCCGCGGGCCACCGCGTACGTGGTGGCGGGACATCTCCTCCTGGATCTGGATCTCCGCCAGGCGCTCCTGTCCGAGCCCACGGTGCCGGCCCTGCTGCGTCGCCTGAGCCAGGTGCTGGGCGATGAACTGGAGATCCTGCGCCTGGAACGCAAGATCGAGGGCGAGGTCCGAACTCGTGTATCGAAAGGCCAGAAGGAGTTTTACCTCCAGGAACAGTTGAAGGCGATCCGCAAGGAACTGGGCGAGTCCCTGGGCGACGAGGACCACGACGGCGAGGATCTGCGCGAGCAGGTGGAGCGCTCCGGGATGCCGGCCGCCGTGAAGGAGAAGACGCTCAAGGAGGTGGAGCGACTCCAGCGGATGAGCTCCATGTCACCCGAAGCCACGGTGGTCCGCAGCTACGTGGAGACGCTCCTGGCGTTGCCCTGGGCAAAGCGTTCGCGGGACCGTCTGGATCTCGAAAAGGCGGCCACCATCCTGGACGAGGACCACTACGGCCTGACCAAGGTCAAGGATCGCATCCTGGAGTACCTGGCGGTCGTGAAGCTGGTCAAGCGGCCGCGCGGCTCCATCCTGTGTCTGGTGGGCCCCCCGGGAGTGGGGAAGACGTCGCTGGGCAAGTCCGTGGCGCGGGCGCTGGGGCGCAAGTTCGTGCGCGTGGCGCTGGGCGGCGTGCGCGACGAGGCCGAGATCCGCGGCCATCGTCGAACGTACATCGGGTCCATGCCGGGCCGCATCATCCAGGGCATCAAGCGCGCCGGGACCAAGAACCCGGTCTTCCTCCTGGATGAGGTGGACAAGCTCTCGTCGGACTTCCGCGGCGACCCTTCGTCGGCGCTGCTGGAAGTGCTGGATCCGGAACAGAACAAGACGTTCAACGACCACTACCTGGACGTGGACTTCGATCTATCCGAGGTCCTCTTCATCACCACGGCGAACGTCCTGCCGGCGATCCCGCCGGCGCTGCGCGATCGCATGGAGATCCTCCGCCTCCCCGGCTACCTCGAGCACGAGAAGATGGGGATCGCCAGCCGCTTCCTGCTGCGCAAGCAGATCAAGGAACACGGCCTCACGGAGAAGGACCTGGTGTTGAGCGAGGACGCCCTCCAGATCCTGGTCACGCGGTACACGCGTGAAGCCGGCGTGCGGAACCTGGAGCGCGAGCTGGCCACGCTGTGTCGCAAGGTGGCGCGCGAGAAGGTGACCAAGGCGCGGAAGACGGCGGTGCGCATCGGCGTGAAGAACCTGGAGAAGTACCTGGGCGCGCCGCGCTTCCCGGAGCGGCGACTGGCGGAAACGGACCGCGTGGGAGTCGGCAACGGACTGGCGTGGACGGAGTACGGCGGCGACGTTCTTCCGGTGGAAGTGTCGGTAGTGCCCGGCAGCGGCAAGATCGCCATGACCGGACGCATGGGCGAAGTCATGCGTGAGTCCGTGCGCATTGCGCTCACGTACGTGCGCCGGCGGGCGGGCGGGCTGGGCCTGTCTCCGGACTTCGCCGAACAGGTGGACGTGCATCTGCACATGCCGGAAGGCGCCATCCCCAAGGACGGTCCGAGTGCGGGCGTGTGCATCGCCACGGCCGTGATCAGCGCGCTGCTGCGCGTGCCCATCCGCCGGGATGTGGCCATGACCGGCGAGATCACGCTGCTGGGGCAGGTACTTCCCATCGGCGGGCTCAACGAGAAGGCCGTGGCGGCGTCCCTGGCCGGCTACCAGCACATCATCGTGCCCAAGCAGAACGAGCCGGACTGGGAGGAGGTCTCCTCCGCCGCCAAGAAGACGCTCACCGTCACTTTCGTGGATCACGTGGATGACGCGCTCCGGCACGCTCTGGTACCTTCTCCCGCGGTCGACCGACTGCTGGGCGCGCCGGGCGAACCGCCACCGGCCGAGGGCCTGGGTCTTCCCGGAATCGCCCACTGATTCATCGCCCACCGATTCCGGGGGGGCACGCGGGGCCACTCGGTCGGCCCCGGGCATCCGTTCCACCGAGCATCCGATTCCACGAGAGACAAGCGAGGTTGTTGTGATCGTCCTGCCGGCCACGTTCGTGAAGGGCGTCGTTTCCCACGCCGGATTACCGCCCGCGCCCTTCCCCGAAGTGGCCGTCTCCGGCCGCTCGAACGTGGGCAAATCGTCGCTCCTGAACGTGCTGTTCGGAGGCCGCAAGGCGTTGGCCAAGGTGAGCCAGAGGCCCGGAAAGACCCGCGAAATCAACTTCTTCCGGATCGGGGACAGCTATCATCTCGTCGACCTGCCCGGATACGGGTATGCTCGCGTGCCGACGGCCGTGTCCGAGAAGTGGCGCGTCTTCGTGAAGGAATACCTGGAGACACGGCAGCAACTGGGCGGGATCGTGCAGCTGGTGGACGCGCGCCACGGTCCTTCGGCCCAGGATCGCGAGATGATCGAGTGGCTGGCGGGTCACACGGTGCCGGCGCTCCTGGTCGCGACCAAAGTAGACAAGCTCAAGAGCAACGCGCGGGCCACGGCGTTGCGTGAACTGGCCAAGAACTACCCCGGCATGGACGTCGTGGGCTTTTCATCCGTGACCCGCGTGGGGCGGACGGAAGTTCTGGCCTGGATCGATCGAGCCGCCGCCGCTTGGCCCAAGGGCCTGGCCGCGGACGATCACGGAGACTGAGATGGCAGTCCGCGTTCTGGTGGGCGTCCAATGGGGCGACGAAGGCAAGGGCAAGGTTGTCGACTACCTCGGCGACGAGTGCACGATCATCGCGCGGTACGGAGGCGGTCCGAACGCCGGCCACACCGTGGTGATCGACGGCAAGAAGACCATCCTCCACCACGTGCCCAGCGGCATTCTGAGTCCGGAGCCGCTGTGTCTTCTCGGCAACGGCGTGGTCGTGGACGTGAACATCCTGCGGGGCGAGATCGAGCGCCTGGAGGCGGGGGGCGTGCCGTGCGACGGGCGGATTCTCGTGAGCCCGCGGGCGCACCTGATCCTGTCCACACATCGCACGCTGGATCGCGTGAGCGAAGAGGCGCGCGGCGATCAGGCGATCGGGACCACCGGCAAGGGCATCGGCCCGGCGTACGGCGACAAGGTGCTGCGCCGCGGGGTTCGCGTGGGCGATCTGCTGGAGGCCGACACGCTGGTCAACCGGGTCACGGCCGAGGTGGAGGAGATGAACCACGTCCTCCGCGGTCGCTACCAGCATCCGCCGATCGACGTGGCCGACGTGCTGGCCGAAGCGCGCGAGGCCGCCGACTTCCTGCGCGACCGCGTGGCGGACACCGGATCCATCCTGCGGAACGCCATCCGACGCGGCGAGAACGTCCTGCTGGAAGGCGCGCAGGGCACGCTGCTGGATCTGGACCATGGCACGTACCCGTACGCCACCAGCTCCAGTTCCACCTCGGGCGGGGCGTGCACGGGGGCCGGCATCGGGCCCACCACGGTGGACGAAGTGTGGGGCGTGGCCAAGGCGTACTGCACGCGGGTGGGCAACGGGCCGTTCCCCAGCGAGATGCTGGGCGCGGACGGCGACGCGTTGCGCGAGAGCGGGGGAGAGTACGGCGCCACCACCGGACGTCCGCGACGCTGCGGCTGGTTCGACGCGGTGGCGGCGCGCTTTGCCGTGGACGTGAACGGGATCTCGCGACT
>BQJX01000144.1 GCA_021604925.1 Gemmatimonadota bacterium | reverse complement strand
GACCTCCGCGTCGCCACGGTCGTCGGCACGCGCGCCGAGCACCCCGCCCAGCAGGAAGATCGTGATCAGCAGGCACTTGGCGTTCATGGGACTCCTTTCGCTGACAGCGCCTTCAGAGTAACGGCACGCCCGGAAGGATTCAAGCGGCTGCGCTCCTGGGAGTCCTTGCGGCTACATGGTCACCAGCGGGTCAAAGCCCAGTCCGGGCGCCCCGGTGGACCGAAGCTCCCCGTCCTGCAGGACCACGGCGCCCGCGGCCGGATCGTTGGCGAGGTCCAGGTGGCCGTCCAGGTCCGCGTACAGCACGTTGGATCGCGCCAATGCGAAGTGGAGTCCCGCGGCGATGGCCAGCGCCGACTCGTCCATGCACCCCACCATGACCTCCAGGCCGGCGGCTCGCGCCACCGAGTTCACGTGGAGCGCCTGCGCCAGGCCGCCCACCTTCATCAGCTTCACGTTCACCATGTCAGCCATGCCCTCGGACGCGATGTGGAACGCGTCGTCCAGGCCCAGCAGGCTCTCGTCGGCCATGACGGGCATGGTCGTCATCTCGCTGACCTCTCCCAACTGGTGCGGCGCGCCGCGCGGCGTGGGTTGCTCCAAAAGGACCAGGCCGGCGTTCCGCGTCTGCTCGATGAACTGCGCGGACTGCGGCACGGTGTATCCCTGGTTCGCGTCAAAGCGCAGTTCCACCGCGTCTCCCACCGCCTCGCGGATGCGGAATACGCGCTCCACGTCTTCTTCCGTGGAGAGGCCGCCCTTGATCTTGATCGCGCGGAAACCCTCCTTCACGCGACGGCGGGCCACGTTCACCGCCTCCTGCACCGGCAGGATCCCGATGGTCACGGACGTCGCGATGCGATCGCGGTTGCCCCCCAGCAGCACCCACAGCGGGAGGCCGGCCCGCTTGCCGAGCAGGTCGTGCAGCGCCATGTCCACGGCGGCGAGCGCGGAGGGGTCCTTCTGCAGCGGAACGGCCATCGATTCCAGGAGCCGATTGCGGAGCAGCCCGTTCTCGCCCACGAGCGCGGGCTCCGCCACCTCCCGGAACCGCGTCTCCACCGACTCCACCGACTCGCCGGTCACCTCCGGGTCCGGGGCGGCGCATCCCCAACCGATGGTGCCGTCCTGCGTCTCGATCCGGAGGAACACGTTCCGGGCCGCGCCGACCGTCTCGTAGGCGATCTCGTACGGCTCCGTCAGCGGCATCTCGCACGCCTGGAACTCGACTCGCGTGATCTTCAAAGGCTCAGTACCGCTTCTCGTAGATCTCGTCGAGCGTCATGCGCTTCAGCTCCTCCACGAGTTCCACGAGGTTGCCGATGATGACGTCCCAGAGGCGCTCGCCCTTCTCCACGGTGGCCTTGGTGGGGTCGCCCAGCATGCCCTGCTTGGAGATCTTCTCCGTGCGGGCGTACCACTCCACACTTCGCTTGCCGCTGAAGTCCAGGTAGTCGCTGGAGAAGCGCGGAACGAACCGGCGCGCCTTCTTCATGTCCACCAGGTGGGGGCGGACCGCCAGCGTGGTGCTGGTCTCGATCTCTCCCGCGTGGACGTCGTTGGGCGTCTCGGCGATGGCGTCCACGTCCTCATCGGACGTCTCGCCCGTATCCACGCAGGTGAAGATGTGGGCGTCGCGATTGATCATCTGGCAGGCGAACTGAAGGGTCGGTGCGTTGCCGCCGTGACCGTTCACGATCACCAGCTTGTTGATGCCGTTGCGTGCGGCTTCCATGCCCACTTCGTACACGAAGCGCGCCAGCGTCTCGTTCGTGACGCTGATGGTCCCGGGGAAATCCTCGTGGTGGTAGGAGACGCCGTACGGGATCAGCGGCAGCACCAGCGGTTTCGGATCCGTGCACGCCTGCGCCACCTGCTCCGACAGGTACTGCGCATCGAACGAGTCCGTGTCGATGGGGGAGTGGGGGCCGTGCTGCTCCGTCGCGCCGACGGGCAGGAGCGCCAGGTCCACGGCCTTGAGGCGATCGCGCGCCTCCGGCCAGGTGAGATCTCCCAGCACGTGGAACCGCTTTTCGTCGCTGGGCAGGATGGGACGGTCTCGCATGCCTTTGGCTCCCTTGTGGGCGCCCGCGGTCGGCGGTTCGCCGTTGCGGGCGCGGTGGTCGAACGCGTACGGTCGATGCATCTCCGGATCGCTCCGCAGGTCCACGTCGGCCCAGCGGCGACCTTCGCGACGGACCGCGCCGTCCGAGTGTTCCAGGAAGATCTCGAGCAGAGGCCCTCGAATGTCCAGCGGGACGCCGTCGAGCGGCGAACGCTCCGCGTCGATTCGTACCTTGCGGATCTCCGGGTGCTCGCGCGCGCCGGCCACTTCCGGAATGGCGCCTTGCGCCGCGAGAATCGCCAGCAGGTGGGACACGCCCGCGGCCTCCTGCTTGACCTTGCGCTTGGGCAACTCCTTCAGACAGTGTTCGATCTGTTCGGGGGTGTAGCCGCAGCGCCCCGCGTCCGCGCCGAACGCCCGCAGCATCCCCACGATGCGGCGGCACTTCTCGCAGCGGCCGCACGGATGCACGCGTTCCCCCTCCAGATGTCCCGCATGGCACGACACCTGGTGGCGGTGGAGATCGGGGTAGCGCTTGGTCAGGATGTCCTGGATCAGCAGCTCCGACAGCGGACGAAGCACCGAGAACTGGCTCACCGCCCAGCCCTTGCGATGGAAGTACCGGGTCAGCGACGCGTCGAACCAGCGGCTCTGATCGTAGAGGCCGTCGTAGTGCGTGATCCCGTGCCGCGTTCCCCGGACGGATGTGTCGTACTCGTCGCCGACCACCAGGCGGCCGATGCCGCGCGCCCTCAGCAGCGGCAACGCGCCGAACAGGAACACGGCCACGGTCCACAGCCGGATGGGATAGATATCGGCGCGGACCCGGGCGAAGTCCTTCCGCACGAAGGGAAGGTGCCGGAGCATCCAGGGAAAGATGCGGTCGCTGTTGGTCCACACGCGCGACGTGTTGGGAACGTTGTCCTGGAAGTGGCGATACGCATTGAGAGCGGTGTACCAGTGCCGCCCCGACTCGTTCACGAAGATCGGATGGGTTTCCGCGCCGAGTTCGCGCAGCAACCCCTGCGTGAGCAGGCTGTCCTTCCCTCCGGAAGAGAGAATCGCGTGCCGCGAGGAGTGCTCGCTCCAGACGGTCCGGCGGGGCGGCGCCCCGGGTCCGTCGAAGATCAGCTCCGCCTGCGTGTAGCGTTCCGCGCGCACCGGTTTCGGGAGCGTGTCGCGCAGGATGAACGGATTCTCGTCCAGGATGCGGTGCACGTAGATCTCGCGCGACGTGTTGTCCATCATCTTGTGGAGGAAGGCGCGGTCGGCGTCGTCCAACTCGCCGTGGAAGTGGATCTCGCGGCAGAACAGCCCGTAGTTGAGCGCCACCTGCGCTCCGATCATGGCGGCGAGATTCCGATCGTCCGCGTGGTCGGGGCGGAGCACGTCTTCTTCCCAGCGGTAGATCAGGTCCATGGAATCGGTGCGATCGCCCACGGTGACCGAGTAGGGAACCGTGACGCGTTTCGGCTCGATCTGCGGCGGGCCCACCTCCAGCCGATCGATCACGGCCAGGGCGCGCAGGCTCTTGGGCACCGTCATCGTGAGGCCACTCCGCCCAGGTGCGGAGCGAGCGATTCCACGAGCGGGCCGGCGCCCTCCAGGAGCACGTCGTGCGCGGGAAGTCCGGTCTCTTTCCGGATCCCGGCGCAGACGGCCGGCACGTCTTCGGGACGCAGCCCCTCGTGGTTCACGGTGATGGCCACGACCGGACGGCCCGAGATCATCTCGATCGCGCGGATCTGCTCCGGGAGCGGGTGCATGGGGAACCCGGGAAATCCGTCGTACTCCTGGCGCGCCGGAGCGTGCTGCAGGATGACGAACGAAGGGCGCCCCGCGGCCAGGAGCTCGAAGCCGCCGGGGTAGGCCGGATTCATGAGGCTCCCCTGGCCTTCCAGCACGATCACGTCCGGTTTCAGGTCGTTCCAGGCGGACCACACCATGTGCTCGATCTCGCCCGATACGAAGTCGTTCACCGTGGAATCCAGGATGAACGAGTAGGCGGCGCCCTGGAGCCAGGCCGTCTGCCCGGTGCCCGCCATCACGGCCGACACCCCGCGTTTCTCGAGCCCGTCCACGAGTACCCACGCGGTGGTGCGTTTGCCCACCGCCGAGTCGGTGCCCAGCAGCGCGATGCGCGTGGACTGCACTTCCTCGATCTTGCCCGAAAAGAAGTGAAGCTCGGAACGGGGAGGAGGCTTGCGGATGTCCCGGATCCGGACGCCCATCTCCTCGGCGGCGGCGGCGATTTCACGGTCCTCCGAGAGGAAGTCGTGAAGACCGCAGTCCACGTGGAGGCCCGCGGCGATCGCCTGCAGGACGCAGGCACGGTCCGCGCCCGCCAGACGTCCGCCGTCCGGCGCCAGGCCCACCACGAAATGGGTAGCCGGCGTTCCGGCCCGCTCGGCCTGCGCCACCGCGGCCGCCAGGTTGGCAACGATGGGGATCCCGCTGGGCCGGCGGTCCAGCACCTCTCCGGCATCCTGTCCGTCGCGCGCGGAGTCGATCACGCACGTCACCTGGTAGCGCCGGGTGCGCCTCACCAGGCCGTGGGCCGTCTTTCCGTTCGTGGTGCCGAACGCCTGCTCGCAATAGACGACCGCGTTCCCTTCCGGGAACCGATCCGCAACCCTCTTGCTCATTCTCAACCTCTTCCCGTGACCACTGCCACGTACCGGTCTCCCGAGAGGGAATCCCGGTGGGTAGGATCGGTCAGGGCGATCAGCCCTGCCATCGATGCCGGCAAGCCACTCAGTCCCTCGCGCTCGCGCAGATCCCGGGCGCACTGCCGCATGGCGCGGTCACTGGCGTAGGACGCCCAGCCGTTGGATCCGCGAACGGCGTCCAGGGCGGTCTGGCCGTCGGAAGAGTGCCAGTTCACGAGCGGCTCGTTGATCGGCGACTCGTGCACCCGATCGGGGTTCAGATCCAGGCACTTCGCGGAACCGGTGACGAAGGAGTGCACGATGGGGTTCTTGCGAAACGTGGAACCCGCAATCATGCGCGGAATCCGCGACGTCTTGCCGCGTCGGTACAGACTCACGAACCCGTGATGAATCCCCGCCAGCGTGGTCCCGTTCGAAACGGGGACCGCCACGGCCGCCGGGGCATCCCGCAGTTCGTCGTAGATCTCGTAGGCGATCTCGCCGTAGGCGCGCAGCTGGAGAATCGTGTTGGCGCCGCCGGCGTTGGCGTCGTACACCTCGTCGCGGGTGGCCCGCTCCTTGGAAGCCACCACCGCGTTCTCGTAGTCGCCCGGCACCCGAACCACTTCCGCGCCCAGCGTCTCGATCTCGGCGACGCGGCGCGTCCGATACCCCTGGGGCACGAACACCAGGCAGCGAATCCCGGCGCACGAGGCCGCCAGCGCAATGGCCACGCCGTAGTTCCCGCAGGATGCGGCGGTGATCGCATCGTACCCGCGACGGAGGGCGTCCATCACCTGGGCAAACGCGATGCGGTCCTTCTGGGTACCGGTGGAGTTGCCGCCCTCGAACTTCACGTAGAGCTGGCGGATCCCGACTTCCCGCTCGATGTTGCGAGCGCGCGAAAGCGAGGTGTCGCCGATCTCGGACTCGAAGATGTTCTCGAAGCTCTCAAGCCGAGCGTCCACGTCGGCGTCGGGATCCGCCGCCAGGCGACGATCCTCCTGCCAGGACGCCAAGGCGGGGCCCTCGGCCGGACTGGCGGCGTCGAGGAACCCGGCGGTACCGTCCGGGGTGGGCTCGGTCGGATCGACCGGGGGAGATTCCTCCGGTCTGCGATCCGAGGGTTGCACTGTCATCCTCCGCGGCGGTCCGTCCCGCAAGCCGTGTCGATCTGTTCGGCCGAGAGCCGGCCGCTGTCGATCTCCACGGCGACAATGAAGGCCGGCACGATTCCCTGCCGGATCAGTGCCAGCTTACGGGACTCCGGCAACCAGCGGAAGTCCCGGATTGTCCCCCGGCAGGTCGCCGAGCCACACAGGCACTGCAGGGTCCAGTGGTTCTCGTCCATCGTGGTCGAGTAGTCGAACGTGATTTCCTCGCCGGCCGCCACGTCCCTGAGGACCACGAGATGCGTGCCGTCCCGGACCCCGGCGTTCGGCTCACAGGAGTGGTTCACCAGACAGCCGGGCGGCTCCAGATCCAGATAGAGATTGGAGCCGATCTGAAGGGCATTGCACTCGCTGTCGCCCATGGCCAGCGTTCCCGGAAAGTCGATGGCCTCTCCACGGAAGTCCAGGATCCGCTGGCCGGCCGAGATGGGCCGACGGGCAAAGACCCCTTGTCCCGTGTTCGACGGTCCGACCTGGATCCAGAAGCTGGCCAGGTCGTGGACTGGCAGCGCGCGGCGCAGGTTCTCTCGGGTGGCGTCGCCGATCACTCCTCCGCCGCCGATCTGCGGTGGGGCTGCATCCACGAACTGTCATCGTCGTCGTCGCTTTCGTCCCACGGCTCATCCAGGAAGCTGTCGTCGTCCTCGTCTTCGTCCTCGTCTTCATCGTCGTCCCAGCTGAACTCCACATCGTCCGAACCGGAGTTCCACTGCGAGGCCTTCTCCTCCTTGACCTGCCGGGCGGGCTTCTCAAGAAGATCATTCAACGAGTGGCGCCGCGTACGTCCCATGGTGACTTCCTCCGCGCAAGATTGCGCTGTGCCTCGAGCCGGTTCGGCGGGCCATTGGGGACCGCCGGGGCTCAGGGCCGTTCGCTTCGCTCCTTAGCAAACGACGGGCCAAGAACGCGGACGGGGCGGCAGGCCGCAGGAGCGCCTGTGGGGGCCGCAGAGACGGGCGAACGGGCCGCGGCGGAGGCGGGCTTCCCGGTTCGGAATGGGAGGTTCCGAATGGATCGGAATCGTG
>BQJX01000143.1 GCA_021604925.1 Gemmatimonadota bacterium | reverse complement strand
GGTCTCCGCGCGGGCGATCTTCGGCGCGCTGCTGGCCGTGGCCGGAACGGCGGTGATGTTCTCGTGAGCCGGCCGTTCGATCTCCTGTGCGTGATCGGTCCCACCGCCACCGGCAAGACGCGGCTGGCGGTGGCCCTGGCGCGTTCGCTCGGAGGCGAAGTGCTCAGCGCGGACTCGCGACAGGTCTACCGCGGCATGGACATCGGGACCGGCAAGGACAGAAGCGAGTACGGCGACGGCGAGAGCGCGGTGCCCGCGCACCTCCTCGATCTGGTGGACGCCGGCCAGGAGTTCCACCTCTTCGACTTCCAACGCGCATTCCGCGCCGCGTACGAGGACGTCTCCCGCCGCAAGGCCTTGCCGATCCTGTGCGGCGGATCCGGACTCTACGTGGACGCCATCGTGAATGCGTACCGCCTCGTGGAGGCGCCCCCGGATCCGGTACTGCGCGAAGAGCTGGCCGACGAGTCGGACGACGAACTCGTGCAACGTCTCGCCGACCTGCGCCCGCTGCACAACACGACGGACACGCGCGATCGGGAGCGGCTGATCCGCGCCATCGAGATTGCGCAGAAAACCCGGGACACGGAAGGGGAACCGCCGGAGTTTCCCCCGCTGCGATCGCGCGTGTACGGTCTGCGCGCGGATCGATCCACGCTGCGAAGCCGGATTGCGGATCGACTGGCCGCGCGGCTGGCAGCGGGGCTGGTGGACGAGGTGCGCGGTCTGCGGAACGCCGGTCTGTCCGCGGATCGGCTGGACCGCTACGGGCTGGAGTACCGCTTTGTCACCCGGCATCTGGAGGGCGTCCTCACGCTTGACGAGATGACGCGGCAGCTCGAGTCCCAGATCTACCGATTCGCGAAACGACAGGTGACCTGGTTCCGGCGGATGGAGCGGCAAGGCACCCGCATCCACTGGATCAACGCGGAGACGCCGCTCCGGGAGATGGTCGCGGGAGTACTGCAGAGCCTGCCTGAGTAGGCTCAGGGCCCCGGAGGCCGTCGTCCGCTGGCTTCCGGGCCGGCCCCGCCCCCCCGATCCCGAACCGGATTTGTCCGGGCCGCCCTTGGATCTTCCCGGGCCGTGGGGTACACTTTCGGGCCCCGAACCCGGAACCCCAACCACGAGGTACCCTTGCTGCAGGCCCGCGCCTCGCGAATCGCCATCCCTGTCGCCGCTCTGGCCTTCACGCTGGGAGCGGACCCGCGCCCCTCGGCGGCCGGCAACCTGTGGCCCTCGCCGGACTGGGTGGTCTCCACCCCCGAGGAACAGGGGATGGACACCGCGCTCCTGGAGCAGGCCCGGGACTTTGCGCTCACCGGGGCCGGATCCGGCATCGTGGTGCGAGCGGGGTACTCCGTGATGACGTGGGGAAGCCAGAGTTCGCGGAAGGAGCTGAAGTCCGCCACCAAGTCGTTCGGCGCGACCCTGCTCGGGGTGGCCATCGAGGACGGCCTCGCGACGCTCGAAGACGCAGCCGACATCCACTATCCGGACATGGGATTGCCCCCGGTCGCCAACGACACCACGGGATGGCTGCCGCAGATCTCGCTCTTCGACCTGGCGACCCACTCCGCGGGCTTCGACAAGCCGGGCGGCTACATCCCCCTGGAAAACGAGCCGGGCACCCAGTGGCAGTACAGCGACGGCGGCGCCAACTGGCTGGCCGATGTGCTGACGGTCGCCTTCGGCGAGGACCTGGAATCGGTCATGTTCACGCGGGTGCTGACCCCCCTGGGGATCGGCAGCTCGGACTTCCAATGGCGCGACAACGCCTACCGGGCCGACACGATCGAAGGCATCAAGAGCCGCGAGTTCGCTTCGGGAATCTCCGCGGATGTGGATGCCATGGCCCGTCTCGGCTACCTCTACCTGCGTGGAGGAGAGTGGGACGGCTTGCGCATTCTCCCCACCTCGTTCGTGGCCCAGGCCGCGACCAGCGACCCCTCGATCGCGGGCCTCCCCGAGGAAGATCCGGTCAAGTACCCGAACGCCACGGATCACTACGGACTGCTGTGGTGGAACAACAACGACGGTGCCCTCTCGGGAGTGCCCACCGACACGTACTGGGCGTGGGGTCTGAACGAGAATCTCATCGTGGTGATGCCGTCGTACGACCTCGTGGTCGCGCGAGGCAGTGACGACGGATGGCAGTCCGGCTGGAGCGGCGACTACTCCGTACTCGCTCCGTTCCTGCAGCCGATTGCCGCGGCGGTCACCGTGGTCTCGACCGGCGTGGACGAGGGTCTCCCGGAATCGTCCTGGGGATCCATCAAGAGCCGGTTCCGGACCGGGTCGACCGACCAGTAGCCGCGCCCGGCCCGGTCGCCGACCGCTCGCCCCACCAGACGACGCTTCAGCCTCCCGCGCCGGATGACGACTCTAGGGATAGATTCCCAACGCTCCCGGAAGGATCGAGGACGTCGTGCCGCACGTTCGCACCGCCGCCGCGACCCTCGCGCTGGCCGCGCTGTTCGCCCACCCCGTGCTCGCCGGGGGGGTCTGGCCCACCACCGGCTGGGCCACCTCCACGCCCGAAGCCCAGGGGATGGACAGCGCGCTGCTGGCCCAGGCCCGCGACTTTGCGCTGACCGGAGCGGGATCCGGCATCATCACCCGCGGCGGCTACTCGGTGATGACCTGGGGAAGCCAGAGTTCGCGCCGGGAACTGAAGTCCGCCACCAAATCGATCGGGATCACGCTGCTCGGCCTGGCGATCGACGATGGCCTGGTGGCGCTGGAGGACTCGGCCCTGGGCCACTACGCCGACTTCGGAACGCCGCCCGCCGCCAACGAGACCACCGGTTGGCTCGCCGACATCACGTTTCGGGACCTGGCCACGCACGCAGCCGGCTTTGACAAGGCCGGCGGCTACATCGCGCTGGAGAACGCACCGGGGACCACGTGGCAGTACAGCGACGGCGGCGCCAACTGGATCGCCGACGTCCTCACGGTGCGCTTCGCCGAGGACCTCCACGACGTCCTGTTCGGCCGCGTGTTGACCCCCCTGGGAATCACCACGAACGATTTCCGCTGGCGCGACCACGCGTCGCGCTCCGAACTGATCCAGGGCGTCCGGAGCCGCGAGTTCGGATCCGGAATGACGGTGGACGTGGACGCCATGGCGCGCATCGGCTACCTCTACCTGCGCCGTGGCGACTGGAACGGAACCCGAATCCTCTCCGAATCCTTCGTGACGGAGGCAACCACCGCAGCCCCCTCCATCGCCGGACTCACCATCGACGACCCGGCCAAGTACTCCGGCGCCACCGCCCACTACGGACTCCTGTGGTGGAACAATGCGGACGGCGCGATCGCTGACGTTCCCACCGACACGTACTGGGCCTGGGGGCTGAACGAGAACCTCATCATCGTGATGCCGTCCCTCGATGTGGTCGTGGCGCGCGGCAGTGCCACGGGCTGGCGCAGCGGATGGAGTGCCGACTACGCGGTGATCGCCCCATTCCTGCAGCCGATCGCGCAGGCGGTCACGTCGTTGTCCACGGATCCGGGGCCGTCGTGGGGTTCGCTCAAGTCGCAGTTCCGGAACCGGTCGGCCAACCCGTAGCCGCACACCCTACCGGGCCAGGCCCGCCTTGGCGCGGTCCACGAATTCCATCAGCCCGTCACGGTGCGCGGGCATGATGTCCAGGATCTCGGAGGGAGAGCCATCCGCGTGCATCACCTTGCGCCGGCCCGGTGGGATCGACTCCAGATCGGCAGCGTTCACCCCGACCGACGCCTGACCCTCCAGGACGCACACGCACGTGGCGCCGTCGTCCCGGTACACGGCAAACGAAGTTCCCACCACTTCGGCGATCCCTTCGGGCGTGCGCACTCTCAGCCGGCGGCCCGGAAATCCGGGGCCCGTCTGCACCAGGACCTCGCCCTGGGCCAGGTCCCAGACCATGGCGCCGGGCTGCCGTGGGTCCGGCACCGTGACCTGGCCCGGATGGACCCGAGCGGCGAGCAGATCGTCCCAGCGAAGTTCCAGCGCTCCGTCGAGAACCGTAATCCGCGTGCCACCGGGCACGCCCGTCTCCCGGAGGTCGGCCAGCGGCACCGTCTTCCCGTCCACCACCGCGGTTCCCACCGCATGGCCGCCCATCACCAGATAGGTGGGCGGGACCCGATCCGGGCGCAAGAAGAACGCAAAGATGAGAACGGCCGCGGCCGCCGCGATCCACATCGATCGGCGGGAGCGCCGCAACGGAATCACGGTGGCCGGCGCGGGCGCGGCGATCGAACCGGACGCGAACGCCTGGCCCAGCCGCTTCCGGAACGCAGGATCCGGACGCACCGGCTCCAGGCCGCGAACCGCTTCGGCTGCGCGCTGCTCCTGCTCCGTGCGTTCTTCCGGATTCCCGGTCATTCCAGGACCCCCTTCAGCATGTCCGCCAGCCGGGCGATCGCTCGCGAGTATCGTTTGCGAACCGCCGCGTGAGACGCGTCCACGATCTCCGCGATCTCGTTGTGCCGCAGTCCCGAATAGTCATGAAGCACCACCACCTCGCGCAACTCCTCGGGGAGCCGGCCGATCGCGGCCTGCACCATTTGCGCCCGCTCCCCGGTGACCGCGATCTCCTCCGGGTTCTCCGGCGAAGCCGCGAGCACGCGCGCCTGGGGAGGGTCCGGATCCAGCGGCACCGAGCGCTGCGCGAACCGGTACGCGGGCGATCGCCACACGTCGCGGCAGACGTTCCGGGTCACCTTGCGCAGCCAGGGTCCCGGATCGCGATCCGGATCCAGACTGGCCGCCGCCCGGTGCACCCGCAGGAACACCTCCTGGGCGGCGTCTTCCGCCGGAGCGGGCTCCCCCAGCAGCCGGTACGCGAGATCATAGATCCCGTCCACGTGCTCCTCGAAGAAGGCTTCCAGCGACGCCGGGTCGTGGCGGCGCACGCCTTCCAGAAGAGCGCGTCGATTCTCGTCCGAGCGCGGAGGCTCCACGGGCTCCATGAACACCGTACGGAAAGGGGTGGGAAGGTGTGTCGGGGTTTCCAGTGCAGGGCGGAACTAGTCGGTGGGGCGCTTGGGCTGCGAGTTGGCATCCTCGGCCGGCGGTTTCGGGAGGTTCTCGATCCCGAGTCCGCTGAAGTCGTCTTCGTCCTCGTCCTTCATGCCCTCGGGCGTTTCCAGGCCCTCCTGCTCCAACCATGCTTCCAGGGTCATGCCCGCTTCCTTCGCCTCCAGCTTGAGACGCTTGAGCTCGGCCTTGGCTTCCTTCTTCTGTTGCTTCTTCAGTTCTTTTTGCCGCTTCTCGAAGCTGTAGTAGGTTCGTTTGGCCATTTGTGGTTTCCCACCTCCGGGACGGGAGAGACGCGCCGAACGCAACCGGCAGCATTCCTCAAGGAATCACGGTTCCGATCCCCGGAACCGCCTCTGGCAGGCTCTCATAGCCGGCGGGCCGCGTCAACCGAGGCTCCCGGCGTCGTGATACGGTGGCTGTCCCCCATCCGGAGAGAATCGATGTTCCGCGCCTGGTCCGCCCTCCTGATCCTGAGCCTGGCCGGCGCCGACGCGGCCCAATCCCGGGAGTTCCTCCGGGGCGCGGACGTCTCGTTCCTGCCGCAAGTCGAAGCCGGCGGGGGCGTCTTCCGGGACGACGGCGCGCCGACCGATCTCTTTGCCCTGCTGCGCTCGCGCGGCCTCAATTCGATCCGTCTCCGTCTCTGGCACAGTCCGGAGAACGGGCACAGCGGTCTGGCCGAAGCGCTCTCGCTGGCCGACCGCGCGCACGCCGCCGGGTTCGATCTCATGCTCGACCTCCACTACTCGGATACCTGGGCGGATCCCAGCAACCAATCGAAACCGGCCGAGTGGGCGCAGTTGCCGATGGCCGCGCTGGCCGACAGCGTGCGCGCGTACACGCGCGATACGTTGCTGGCGTTCGTGGACCGCGGAGTGCCGCCGGCCATCGTGCAACTCGGCAACGAGATCGGGAGCGGCACGCTCTGGAACGACGGACGCGTGGGCCGATCGTTCGACACCCCGATGCAGTGGATGAGCCTGGCGGCCCTGCTGCAGGCGGCCACGGCCGGGGTCCGCGAGGCATTCCCCGACGGCGCGCGGCCCGAGATCATGATCCACATCGACCGCGGTGGCGACAACGAGGGCGCGCGCTGGTTCTACGACAATCTCGCGGCGCGCGGAGTGGACTTCGATCTGATCGGGCTGTCCTTCTATCCGTGGTGGCACGGAACGCTGGCGGACCTGCAACTCAACCTGAAGGACCTGGCGCTGCGCTACGACAAGGACATCGTGGTGGTCGAGACCGCGTACCCGTGGACTCAGGAATCGTTCGACGACCTCGCCAATCTCGTGGGCCCCGCCGATCCGCTGTTGCCGGGGTTCCCGGCTTCTCCGGAAGGGCAGCACGCGTTCCTGGCGGTTCTCCTGGATCTGGTTCAGCAGGTGCCGGGAGGGCGCGGCCGGGGCGTGTACTGGTGGGCGCCGGAATGGATCTGCACGCCGACGCTTCCGTCCGCGTACGACAACCTCACGCTGTTCGATGAGAACGGGAACGCGTTGCCGGCGTTGCGCGCGTGGAGCGCTACGCCACCGCCGCCCCGAACAGGCGACCCACGGCCGCGGTAAGCGCCATGGCGACCACGCCGCCCGCGACCACCCGCGCAACCGCGCGGATCACGGGAGCCCCGCCGAGTCGCGCGCTCCAGCCTCCCAGAACCGCCAATGTCACCAGCGTTGCGGTGGCGGTGACCGCCACCCGCAGGTCCGGCGTGGTCGTGGCAATCGCGGTGAGCGGGAGCGCGGCGCCCAGCGCGAAGGCGAGCGCGGACACCAATGCCGCCTGCCCCGGTCGGGCCAGTTCGTCGGGACGAATGCCCAACTCCTCGATCGCATGGGCGGCCAGTGCGTCGTGCGCGGTGAGTTCCTGCGCAGCCGCTCGGGAGGTCTCCTCGCTCATTCCGCGA